>NZ_JBHFNP010000240.1:0-40254 GCF_041929235.1 Microseira sp. BLCC-F43 | reverse complement strand
CTAAGTTAAGTCTGGCTAAGGCTTCCCGTTCACTGGGTTGAGCAATCAACTCAATTCCTAAATTTAAATGCCCGACAATATCAAACAGCTTTTCCTCTTTTTCTATCTCTGATAAGTTTTGTTGGAGTAGTTTTCCGATTTGGAGATGAGTTGCCTGTTTTCGCTCTTCAGGAATCAAGGAATAAGCTGCTTGCTGAACGCGATCGTGCAAGAATTTATAGGGTACAGAAATATCATGCTGTGCTGTTTCTGCATCTCGGCTCTGGAAGAACTTGTAGGTTTGAGAGATGGGGATAATCAAGCCTTCCTGCAACCCTTTCCACAGGGCAGTAGCGGTATCGGTTGGGGATTGCTCCGAGATGATCGCCAATGTGTTCAAATCAAACTGTGCGCCAATACAAGCGGCAAGTTTAAGGACTGTTTGGGTTTCTGCTGGCAACTTCCGGAGTTGAGTCGCCATGAATTCCACAACATCGTCAGTCAGGGAGAGCGTACGCACCTGAGCCAGATCGCACTGCCAAACACCTGTACCGTAGTCAAAAGTAATGTAACCTTCCTGGTGCAATCCCTTGAGAAACTGCGTGGTGAAAAATGGATTGCCCTGGGTTTTCTGATATACCCATTCGGTGAGCGGTTGCGCCACCTGGGGCCAACAACCGAGGGTGTCAGCTACCATCTGATTGATGTGAGTCTGATGCAAGGGTGGCAGTGTAATCGTATTGACAGTTGCACCTGTCTTCACCAATTCATCCACGGTCAGCATCAAGGGATGAGCAGGCGAGACTTCGTTATCCCGATAAGCTCCCAACAACAGCAAATGCCCCCGCTCTTCCATCAGCAGTTTCACCAAGCGCACCGAAGCCGAGTCCGCCCATTGCAAGTCATCTAAAAACATCACCAGTGGGTGTTCTGGCGTTGTAAAGACAGCAATAAACTTTTGGAACAACAAGTTAAACCGATTCTGTGCTGCCGTTCCCGACAGTTCTGGCACCGGGGGTTGTGACTCAATCACCCATTCCAGTTCTGGAATCACCTCAATCAGTACCTGACCATTATCGCCAACAGCTTCCAGAATCCTGGTTTTCCACTCTTGCAGTTGCCGATCGGACTCAGACAAGAGTTGCCGCATCAAATCCCGCAATGCCTGCACAAAGGCAGAGAGGGGAATGTTGCGATTGAATTGGTCGAATTTCCCTTTGATGAAATAGCCGCGCTGCCGGACAATCGGTTTGTGAACTTCATTGACAACAGCCGTTTTACCAACGCCAGAGAATCCCGCCACCAACATTAATTCGGCGTTGCCAAAGGCAATTCGTTCAAACGCTGCCAGCAAAGTTTCCACTTCCCCTTCCCGTCCGTAGAGTTTTTCGGGAATGATAAAGCGATCGCACAGATCCCGCGTCCCAATCTCAAAGGGTTCGATCTGCCCTGTTTGTTGCAACTGATGCAAACAGATTTTTAAGTCATAGTTAGTCAAAATATAGGCAAATATTACATCAGCCTGGAAACCATTGCAGATTTCCCCTTCGTTTTGACTTAGAGCGGTGTGACCCGCCTGGGCTGAACTACGCAGCTCTCTATCCCGTCAGCAAAAGCATTCGGGATTGCTTTTCGTAAAATATTATACGAGCCATTCACATCGGCATTAATTAGCTCTCCATTGTGCCTTTTGTATAAACCGCGTGTCATGCGTTTTCCACTGAAGATAACATTATCACC
Source organism: Microseira sp. BLCC-F43 (assembly GCF_041929235.1). Taxonomy (NCBI): domain Bacteria; kingdom Bacillati; phylum Cyanobacteriota; class Cyanophyceae; order Aerosakkonematales; family Aerosakkonemataceae; genus Microseira; species Microseira sp. BLCC-F43. Next base: position 38,535 of record NZ_JBHFNP010000240.1, on the reverse strand, counting down.
ACGCTTTTCTCCGTAAACAGGCATGAAATCGCCATCTTTAAAACTGGACGCAGATGTGTAAGACTCTTCGGTTAATAAAACTTTAATGCCTACGATTGAACATTTGTAAGTCAGCATTTTAACGAACCGCAAGTGAGGCACATTGACAAAATTTTGATTATTCTGTTTTCCCAGATTGATTTCATTTTTCCATTGGGAATTGTAACCGATAACCAAAGTGCCTTGAGTATGTGCCACTAAACAATCTACGAGCAGCGAGCTGGCGGCGTGCAGATAATTATCAATCAATGAATTACGACAGCGAGTTAGACGCCTAATTCTTTGAGAACTTTGCCGATTTCCCTTAAGTTGAGATTGCAGAGCCGATTTTTTCTTGTTGTAGAACTGATTGATACTTTTGAGCGGACGTCCGTTAATCAGTAAAGGGATGAATCCTTTCTGATTTGATGTTAACGCGGCTAAATTATTCAATCCCAAGTCAATCGCTGCTATAGAGGCGCCTGGGGAAGTGGGGGACTCTTGTTGCTCATAAATCACCTCGATTACATAACTATCGCATTGCGGGACTACCCTGACCTGTCTGAGGTGAGTACCACTGACAGTTGTCTTGAACTCAATTGATGTACCAGAGAGCTTAATTCTGCCTTGATTTAGGGCGGTTTTAGATACAGCCTGACTGGTGTAAATTAGTAGGTTCCGTCCTTTACTTTTATGCTTGTACTTTGGTATAGATGGCATCCCTGTGAATGATTGGGGATGCTTTTTATATTCACTTCTAGCCGCAAAAAAAGATTGCCAATTGCGGTCTAGTACCATTAAAATCTGCTGGCTGACTTTGGCGGGTAATGCTTTGTAAGTGGCATGGGATTTCATCAGATTATACATGGCGGCGTAGTTCAAATATCCCCAGCCATAAATAAAGTTTTGCCGCAGCGTGTAGTTAGCTGCGTTGTACAGGTTCTTTGAGGCAAAGCACAATGCGTCTAACTGTTTAAAAAACTTATGACCAGATTTGATGATGTGCCTTTCTGCTAACTGCATTCGTCTTCTCCCTCCGATTGCAATTGTTGCATAATTTTTTCCGTTTTTCTTTTGGCTCTTCTCAACCCGTATAATCTTGAACAAAATGATGTAATCACAGATGCGAAATCTGCCATTAAGTCATCTCGATCGTTCTTGGCAGCATTCACTACCTCAAGTCTTCTGCCAGTCTGACTCAGTAAAACTTGTATATAGTTAGCACCAAATCGGGTCAGACGGTCTTTGTGTTCGACTACTAAAACTGTAAAATTCTTATCTGTTAGGACTGCTGTTAGCTTTTTCCGGTTATCGTTTAAACCGCTACCAATCTCTTCTACTACTTTGTAGATTTTGTATCCTCTGGCTGTGGCATAGTTCACTAATCTTTCCGATTGTCTGTGCAGATTATCTTTATTTTCTGAACTAGAAACCCTAGCATATATACATGCAACTTCCTCTTGATTTTTTTCTGCATGTCTTTCTTGTTCTCTCACAATTACCGTGCCTGTTGGCAGCTGGTAGGCATCTAGAAGACCCTGCTTCCATAGCCGCCAAGCAGTGTGATAACTGACTCCTAGTTTTTTGGCATACTCAGACAGCTTCATGACCACCGATGTTAGTCTGAAGCTATTCTAACATATCTGCTAAAGATTGCAAATACTTGCTAATATTTTAAGTGACTTGTTTCAATACTTCAAACCCAAGGCACTCTGATACCGCTCTTCGGCGTTCTTTGCCATCAGTTTGGCGACAATTTGACCGATAACCTTGGGAATCTCCGGTTTCATCTCACACAGATCGGGAATCGGTTTGGCGATGTGGCAATGTACCAGTTCCATCGGATCTGCCGATTGAAAAGGTAACTCTCCTGCCAACAGTTCAAAGAACATCACACCCAAGGCATAGAAATCGCTGCGGTAGTCAATCTTGCGATTCATCCGCCCCGTTTGTTCCGGCGCGAGATACGCCAGGGTTCCTTCCAACACATTGGGGTGTTTGACTTCTTCGGTTTATTGGGGAAGCAATGAGGCGATACTGAAGTCGATGAGCTGAATTTGTTTGGATTGGGGATGAATCAGAATGTTGGCAGGTTTGATATCTTTGTGGATGACCCGGTGTTGATACAACTCGTGCAGGATTTCAGTCATTTGCAGCGCCAGCACCTGGAATTCATTCAGCGACAGCTCGTGGTTTTGAAGATAGTTCCGCAGCGAAATTCCGCCCCAATCCTCCATGACTAAGGCGTAGCTGTTGCCGTATGTTTCTAAGGCTAAAGGTTGGACAATTCCCGGCATATCGAGATTTTTGGTAATGGTATATTGATTGCGAAACTGCACCAACTCGCTGAAAGTGGGGTACTCGTTCCGTAAAAATTTGATCGCAACAGATCGAGCGTCGGTGGTACGATTGGCACGATAAACTAGGGTGCGAGTGCCTTCATAGAGTGGTTCCCAGAGGCTGTAGCCGGGAAGACTTTTCATCTGATTTATCTAGCTTTTGACAGGATTTTCTTATTTTAATATCCTCTGTTAGCTCTCCCGCACAATTGAGCCGAATCACAACTGCTGCGTGAATCTTGATTTGTTAATTATTGGCTTCTATTTATTGACACAATTGATTTTTGACCCGTTCTTTCAATATATCGCTTTCCTTCATGCCCTCAACAGTCTTGTTTGGTCTTGGGTTCATTGTTTTCTTAAAAAATGTTAAGCTGAAAAATATGTTATTCAAGGTTTTATGGGAATCTATATCGTCAATTTTGTCGCGCTTCCGACTAGATGATCGCAGGTTCAGGACTTACGAAAAAACCCGGTTTCTCCGAAATATCGTGGGGTTCCAGTCGAGAGATTGACGCATAAACCGGGTTTTTTGCGCTTAATTGACCCCCATATTTACTTACGCAAAGAAACTTTGGCGCTCTGAAAAATCCTTGGGAAAGGCAACCAGAGATATGCCTCCCTTCCGCGCTCGCGAACGAGGTCGAAACCGGGTTGCTGGCAACGCCATTGCGTAAGTTATGTTAGTTAAATTTGACCTAGAAATCACTGCGGTAGTCAATCCCCCGATTCATCCGTCCGGTTTGTTCTGGGGAAATATAGGCCAGCGTGCCTTCGAGTCGATGGGGATTTTTGATTTCTGGCGTTTCTTTGGGCAATAGTGAGGCGATGGAAAAGTCAATTAACTTAACTTGTTTTGAGCAATCCTGTCGCCCAAGCACCAATTGTAATGACTGCGTAACATGCTTACCCAATGCCCCATTCTTTGGCACTGGGTGTTGTTTGGCCTCAGTTTTTAAACGTAATTTGTTAGCAATTTACTTTGGCCTTTTGTGGCCGAAAATTACTGTTGTGTTAAATTAGCTTTTCTTGTGAAAATACACAAAAAAAAGTAATTTGAATTAACATTTGGATTGGCTCAACGTGTAAAATTCGCGAGAATTTAGTCTCGCGCGGTCACCTTGGTCTAAAGACACGGGGTTTTCCCAGAGTATTCTATAATGAGGAGAGAGTGGAACTTTATTGTTTGTGCTTAACTATTTTCCCAAAAGCTAGAGCCAAGACAGTACTAATTCCCAGGAGAGAAGATGGTTCTGGGACATCTTTTGGTCTTGCTACAGCATAGTATAAGGATATCTTCCCGGCAGTTCCAATTGTGCTTAACTGGTTATCTCTAATGTCTGGAAATCCTACTGCGGCTGCATCGACTTGTGTGAAAGGATGGTCATAAATAAAGTAGGGTGACGTTCCACCGTCGATAGGGATTTACACTTCCAAACTTATCAAAGGGTATAGAACATGACGACTCTATGAATCCACCGCAGTCATATATTTGGCTGGCTGCGTCGAGAGCTAGAGAATCGCCTGAAAAAGTTCCAGTAAACCAAGGCTGCGCTTCAAGTAAAGCTTGCAGATCGGGGTCTAGGTTTGAGGTGTTAAAAAAACTGGATTTAAAATCAATCTCATATGTGATTCCCCCTAGTTTTATATCGGGTATATTTGAAAAGGCTTTGGCGGTTGTAGAACAGACTCCCACCAGGACTGCTCCAGCTATTGCAGAAAGGCTGTACTTAAACATAAGATTTACTGATGCAGTTATTTTCAAATAAAAGTTCACCCAAAAATCAATCTTCATCAACTATTCAAATATCTAATTTATATAAATACTTATTAAATATACTAAACAGCCAATGTAAACAAAAAGCAATAATCACTGAAAACCCCTGACAGATTAAAGATTTTTTCAGAAAAATAAATTAATTAAAAGCAGTATAGATGAATGGTTGTAAACCGTAAAAAGCCATTACGCTACAACAACGAAAATTCGTTCAATAACATAAATAAAATTTATAAGTATCTCAAAATCCAGCATACGGATCGGCTTCACACGAACTTCATAAAAGTGGAATACGCTTAAGTATAAATGCTCATTTAGAGGGAGAGATCGCCTTTCTGATACCGCTCAAAGCGCGATCGCACTCCTAGTACCTTGAGAGAATTTGTCTCATCTGCATAAGGTGAGACTGACCCAGAGGTAATTGTAAGTGGACTTATAATAGCCCCACGCTACCCCTAGCCGTGGGTGTTTTTTTGTCTGTCCGGGGGAAGTGCGATCGCCTTTCTGATACCTGTGAAAGCGCGATCGCCTTTCTGACACCTCTCAAAGCGCGAGCGCCATTCTGTTAAATTAAAAGCGCCCGTATTTCTAACAGTGACTTTACCGACGTGAGTACCAGCGTGTTTTCCTTTTGGTACAATTGCTTTTACCATATCCCCAGGATCGCTTTACAATGAAGATGAGCCATCCCTCATGGGGTTTTACAGATGACCACGACAGCCGTTTCCAAATATGTCACTCGCAATCGAGATATTTTAAGCGGTGAACCCATTATCATCGGGACTCGCATATCGTTACGAATCATCGAAGATAATAATCCCGGTATCCCCTTCTCCGATAGTTAAATTTGATAAATCTGCGTTACGAACTTGATACATTCTGTCAGTAACTTGATACAGTCCTCCTAGTAGAGTGAGTTGGGACTGTCGCCATAGGCTAGGATTAACCGTATCGGGAGCCGGTGCGTCTTCTTTGATAAAGTCGGTAAAACGGCTAATATCCCAAACTGCTAACCCTTGACTGTTTTTAATTACCGCATTCTCAGGCAGAGGAGGAATAAAACCCCGCTGAGCATCTTCAAAGTCTTGGGTATTCTGGAAGGGAAGTTTGTTTAATACTTGAGCATTAACCGTCTAGGTGACAGTTGTTGCGTCTTTTCTGCGATCGCTCATATTTGATTCCTTTTAAGTGCAGGCAAATATTGCAATTGTTCCTATATGGTAGAGCAACTTTTGTCAAGCTGTCTCATCCTCTTATTTATCAGACTGCAATCCCTGGACAGCTTCTGATATCATGTTTGTTTGATTACCCATAGTTATGACGCTCCGCGGGGACTCGGGGACACTCTGACGCGGAGAGTTTTAATTAGGGGTGATTTGCCGGACAGCTTCTGAATTCAAAAAATTATAACGTCTTGACCAAAAAACGGAATCAGGCCATCGAAGTTCCAATCGGTATTGTTTGCAAAGTTTTCTTAGATATTGTATAAACTCGTTTCGTCTATGACGAGCGTAATTTTCAAGAGCAAGTGAATCACCGTTGTGGTAATCGATCAAACAAACTCCAGCACGGCAACCGCTAAGAAGTGCCTGATAACTTCCTTGTGATGATAGCGGATCGTAAGTTTGCGCTGCGTCGCCGCAGGCAACCCAACACTTTCCTACAGCTCGATGGAGGGTGCTTGTTGACGCAAAGGTTACGCCATAGGCTGAGATATTCGAAATTGAGTGACCTGCTAAAATGCTTTGGATTGCTGGTGCTTCGAGAATACGTTTCTCCATCACATGTTTGATACTAATTTCAGAACCAGTTTTGAGAAGATCGCCATCTGTAAAAAAGCATAAAAGCCGCTGATTTCCGACTCTAACAGTGAAAAGCCAACCGGACTCTAACGCATCAATTCTAACGGTTTTATCCGGATCATATTCAGTTGGAAATATGAGCCAGTGAGCCACTAATTTATCCACAACTATTCGCTTCGCGCCTAAACGCCGCGCAACTGTTGCCCCATATCCAGATGCCTCAATTAGAAAATTAGTAGTAATGTCAAAGTTTTTGGTACCTCCGATAGTTAGATGCCAACGGTCTTGACTACGTTTTATATCAACGGCGCTAGCCTCAAAGATTTTAATACCTTGGGCAGTGGCAGATTTACGTAGAGCCATATCAAAATGATGGCGATTTATCAGCCAGTTTCCGCTCTCCGCTCGTTTCATGACTGATTCCCAAGCAACTTGCTCAGATCCCCATGAAGAGACGTGTGCCGTGATACGGTATTCACAACTGTCTTTGAGTGCATCTGTCAGTCCGAGTTGCTGCAAGATGGGTTCTACGCGGGGAGAAAGCGTTTCCCAGCATGGTTTAGTGGCTCTGGGAAACGCTTGAGGTTTACAAATGAGGGCAATGTTCGCCCCTGCTTGGCTTAAAACCATTGAGGCGGCGATACCTGCTGGACCTGCACCAAAAATGCAGACATCAAAGTTTTGCATGATTTTCGTGCCAGCTATGAAAGCTGATATCTATTCAGTTGGATCAATGCACTGCTCCCATGCCGTATTCTTGCAGTGAACTACCTACACCGCCCTAAACGGGTCGGTGTAGGCTTCTAACTTCACAGCCCGCAGCCCTTTCACCTCGCGGCTATCCGGTCTTACACAGGCTCCATTAGCAGAGACGGGGTTCCCTCCGCCTACAGTTAATATCCGAATGCCTTCGTTCCTGATATTCAACGCAGCATTGCCATCGCGGTCATGATGAATACCACAGGAAGGGCAACTCCACTCCCTGACATCAAGCGGCAAATTTTCCATAACATAACCGCAACAAGAACACATTTTAGAACTGGGGAAAAACCGATCGACTTCTATCAACTTGCCTGCTTTTCGCTCTAGCTTGTATGCCAGAAAATTGACGAACATTCCCCATCCAGCATCGGATATTGCTTTTGACAGCTTTCGGTTCCGTACCATTCCCTTAACGTTGAGATTTTCCACAACGATGACTTGGCTTTCGTTTACCAACTTTCTGCTAAGTTTATGCCATAAATCTTGGCGGGCATTTGATACTCCTTCGTAAACCTTAGCTACAATCCTCCTGAATTTTGCCCTGGTTTTACTTCCTTTAGTTTGGCGAGCCAGCTTTTGCTGCTTTCTCGCCAAGTTCTTTTCATGGCGTTTTAGATGTTTAGGATTGGCGTACTTTGTCACTGTTTCACCATCATGAACGATCGCGAACTCTTTGACTCCCAGATCTATGCCAATAATCTTACCCTCACATGAGCGACTCTCAGATTCGGTTTCGCATAAAAGAAGCGAGGCGAAGTACTTGCCTGATGGAGTCTTGCTAATCGTTACTGTTTTAATCCTCCCTACTAATTGACGGTGGAATACAGCTTTAATTTCTCCAATCTTAGGGACGGACAGAAAATTCCCCTTGCTCACAACATTTTGGGGATATTGAATCGACTGTTTCCCATGCTTGGATTTGAACTTAGGAAATTTAGCCCTCCCCTGAAAAAAGTTGGTAAAGGCTCTATTGAGGTTAATTGCTACGCACTGCAAAACAGCAGAGTAGCAATCTTCTTTCAACCAAAGGAATTCTTTCTTTAGTTGAGGTAGCATTCCCTTGTAGGCAGCAAGCTTCAAGCTTTTGCCTGTTTGTTGATAGTGCTGAATGCAGGCATTTAAGGCAAAATTCCAATACCACCTGCTACATCCAAAGGCTCTGGACAGAACCAGTTCTTGTTCAGGTGTTGGATAGAGGCGCACTTTAACTGCCGTCAGCACTTTAACCAATTCCCCCTCAATCAGCGTTATTGATTTATTGTACACTTAAGTATGGCATAACGCTAGAGACTGTTTATGAAAAATGATTTTGTCAGCAAGGGCAGCTCTGTCAGTGACTTAAAACTTCACCTGGTGCTAACCACCAAGTATCGTCGCCAAGCTATCACTGCCCTTGATGTTGGAGCTATTGCACGCTATCCTGGCAGATCTGCTGGCATAGTGGGATTGCAAGCTGATTGAGTTCAATGGTGAATCTGACCACGTACACGTACTATTTCAGTACCACCCGGCTCTGGAACTCAGCACTTTAATTGGCAATATTAAATCTACAACTTCTCGTAGACTGAGACAGGAGTTCTCTGAGCATTTAAAGCGGTTTTACACCAAGGATGTTTTTTGGAATGGCTCGTATTTTGTCGCTAGTTGCGGTGGTATTACTATTTCAACTTTGAAAAAATATATCGAATCGCAAGATAGTCCCTCAATTAGCGATTTTTGCGCTGTCCCCCTCCCTTTTTCTGTTGCACAGAAATTCGGTCTCTTGACGCGCAAAAATCGCTCCGTCATTCATCCCACGCTGCCTTATCAGGTCAGTCGTGGGATGAATGACGGATTTAGCTAAACCATTCAGAGACAGGCAAAGGTGTATTGTCAGCTTCTGGTGATTTCAGCTTGTAACGAGCATGACCGTGTGCTGCTATTGCCTGTGACCTCAGTTCTGTTAAAAGCATGAGCATGGCTTCACCTTTACCAATGTAACGCTTCGATGCTGTCGTATCGCCTTCCTTACCCAGCCAAATCACCCAATCTCGCCATGCATCTAAATCTTCCTTGTCGAAAATCTTATACATGGGTCCGTTAAATGAGGTGAGATGGCTCAATAGTCCACTACGATCTGGATCGCCTGGTTCAATCCACGGTGAATGAGCTAACTCTTCCAAAAATAGTGGAGGATCGTCGAACATGTCGTTGATGCGGAAACCGCCTATTTTCTTATTAAGGTGGTTGAGGTTTCCATAGGGACGTTTACGACGCATAATCTCAGCAATGCGATCCGCAGGTGTTCCGGGATATGCTGACTCAATTGCATCATCAGATTGACCTGCATCATTGCTATATATTCCATTGCCACCCAAGGCAAAGGCTACAAATCCAGTCCAGATTCGTCGCCAAATCTGTTGCATAGCTGCTGGACCACTTTCTTTAAGAATGCGATCGAGATAAAGTTCTACAGCCCGTTTAGCTTGGTGACCATGCCCTTCAGTTGCATTATCAATTGCCACATGCATTCGGTAAAAGTGGCTATCAATACCGAGATAATCTGACAAATTAACGATTGGAACTAAACTTAAAACTTCCCATTCCAGGAAGAGAGTCATGCCCAAAATTTCCGGTAAAAACTCTTTGGAATGCTGAGAGATAGCAAGTTGGAATACAGCCCCAATGTAAAAGATTTCAGGAATATCCGGATTATCAGCATAAGCCCTAGAGTTTACGTCTGGTAGCCATTGCCCCAGGCTTTGAAGCAACGTAGTGTATAAGTTACCGTGATGAAGAGAGGGATTTCCATTACCAATTTCATCACTCCAGATGTCGAAGAGTAACCCATGCATTTCATCAGACGGACCAGCTTTTGCAATATTGCGTAACCATGCACCATCTGTTTGATTGAAAGGTGCGCGATGGACAAGCCCTTGAATCCTATCTGCACGATTAATAGGTTGAGACCAAGGCTGAGGATTTTGTGCCCCAGCACGCAATATTTCATAAATTTCTTCAAGTTTGGCATTGAAATTAGCTTCGTTGTATTCAACAAATGATTCAGGATGATCTTTTTCCTGTAACCCTAGCTGCTCAATAAAGCCATCTGCTTGTTTTAGAAAAGTTTGTGCCAATTCTTTTGCGTAAGGAACAAAATCCGGATATTTCTCGATATTCATCAAGAAATAGAAGTAATCCCGGAAAGAAAGTCCATCATAGCGACTGCGCTCAGTCTCTACGAGTACGGTAATTTCATTGTCTTGTCCGTCGCGATCCTGAACGGTCTTTTTCTTCTCCACCACAAAACCAAGTGAATTCCACTTATCGACCATATCCATATCACCGGATTGGTTTAAATGACGAAGATATAGGATATCCAGCATGATGCTGGTCATGTCAGCGAATCGCAATCGCTTAAATGTATCAGAAGCAATTGAGAAATCTTCTGGAGAGGCAGATTCAATAGAATTAACGGCTCCAACATCTGCACTGATAGATTCATAGTACTCATGAACTGTATTTTTTGCAGCTGGATGCTCTGTAAGCACAGTCTTCACCATTTCTGAGATCTGCTCTGAAATGGCTTGGGTATAGGTACTTACAACTTTAATTGCCTCTGTTCCATTAGCTGTACAATAACTCGACCAAGATGAGCGTAGTTCACTAGGGGATATAGGTAGTTCTGGTTGCTTGTCTTTTCCCTTACCTGGCTCAGAAAAAACTATTTCAGGTGATGGCACTACCAAATGGAAATATCGCCCAGCAAACTGGTCTAATATTTCTTGAGTCAGGAATTGAAGTCGCCAAGGCGAGGGCAATCTCTCAATATATTTCACGCTTTCGAGCGAAACATCTGTATAGTTGGCGGCTGGAGTTCTGACGAACAAGGAGCTAGAAATTAGATTAGTTCGTCCGCTAATATATTGCTCGATGCTTTCTCCATTTTGGGGTTCTGGCAACAATCGGGCTTGGAGAAATTTACCCGATGGTCGAGAACTACCAAGTCCCCGATCCCATTTCTTGCGATTAAAAAGTACTAATTCAAATTGCTGCTTATAGTCACCTACAGTTTCTTCTTCAAAACTGGAGAAAATTTCGTCGAAGTCTTCGTCAACAACAACATCATCTGGTCGCTGGGCAGGCCACCAATGGTCGCGGCACTCGTAAAAGTCTGCTTGCCAAGGTAAAGCCATATATTTTGTCACGTCACCTGGTTCTAGCACCTCATCATTTAGACGGTAAACTTCCTTATATAAACCCGGATGTCTGGCAATTGCAGTCATCTCGATTCCTGGAAAAAATGCACCACCAGCGCACTGTTCAAGCACTGTTCTGGTTAGCTTAAAAGGAAGACTTTCTGCTTTGTCCGTACTATCTTTTGCTTTTGATTGAATGAAACATCCCTCACTCCATGCCTTAAGACGTGCATATTGCAGATGAGTGACTGTAAGCCATGTTGAAGCATCTCCAGTCGATTGATCGCCTTCATCCCCTGAAAATGGCGGCATATAAAAGGCACTCGCTTGTTTCTTTGCCTTCTCTTCAGCAGCATCCCGATCGGGGAATGGGGTCAAAGGACGTTCATATATGGGAACGCGAATCATCTCAAAGATGTGTTTACGCAGTTTCTGCCCTTCTTTACTAGATGGGTCTCCTAATCCCCCATTTGAATCCGCTTGAAAATCTCCAGGTTTCTGAAATCCATGTCCGCGTAGCGCGATGTCATTTACCCAGCGATAACCAAACATTCGGTCAAAGATTGGTTTAATATCTTCGTCATAGATGACTTCATTGGTTCCACGGGGTGTACGAAATTCTTGGGTGAGTAGTTCTTGATGATTGTGAGCAACCTCTTCCATCACGTCGAACATCGTCACTAAGTTCTTATTGTCAGGTGCAAAATCAGGGGGAGCAACAATAACCCAAGCAGCTCCACGCACTTCTACTGGCTTTTTGCCCTCGTTTAGAACAACTTCTGCCTTGACATAGCCATCGCTGGTATCGTCAAACCAATCATCATTGTTGGCATAGCTGCGAATCCAACGACTTGCTTTAATGCTATTACCATTCTCATCGATCGCATCTGACTCACCATGTCCTCCAAAAACAAGCAGTCTGCCATCGTCATCTGTACGCAGTTCTCCTAAATAGACTGGGCGAGTCCCTTTAAACTTTCCAATGAATTGATACTGATGCTCTTGCTTATTAATCTCAGTTTTAAGCGATGTACCAGAAATTTGCAGATCATCGGTTGTAATTTCCAGCTTGCTAGCTCGAGCATCGGTTGGTTTATACTTAGCACCTATCGGAGCTTCTGGATGATATTCCAATTGCCCGATCGTGTTGTTTCTAATTCCTGCTTCATTCAGAGCGAGAGTACCTTGAAATGCATCAAGTGCATTCTTTGTACCAGAATATTGAAACCAAGCTGCTTTTTTATTGGCTAGTTGAGCTTTCCAGGTAATCGTTGCTTCCTTACTTGTTAACTCTCCAAGGAAATTACCATCTTTGTCAAAAGCATAGATACGGAATCGTGCCACCTGCCGTTTAATTTTTCCAGAGGGATCGCGGAACGTAAAATCCTCCTGCTTGTGTGCTTGGTCGTCAAAACACTCTGGTCCAATGAAATAGCCTTCTTCACTGTCTCCCAAACGGGCAATGCCAATAGGAGGAAAAATTTTGCAGTAAGCGATGGATTCCATAAGTGTCCTCAAATCTAATACAACTTAATCAACGATTTGTTCGGTAACTGCCACTATTTACTGTTAAGCATTTTCAAATCAGACCAGCTATTTCATTAGCTGGTTTGTAACAAACTACACGGCTTTTTTTGCAAGACCCGGAATAATTACCAGAAATTCACGATTTTTATTAAAACTTTATACTTGGCGATCGCACTCCAGAATGAGCCAAATCTACTGTTTACCCGGCTTCACTGAGTCCTTGACAGAGAAACTGGTCAACATCCGGTTTATCTTCTGCAACTAAGATACCCACGATACTCAATAGTAAGTTTCACAGATCGTAAGCCACCAGCATGAAATATCTTGATGATCTCTGAGATTTTCAACGGCGGTGAGATATAAAACACCAGTAAAATGCACCCTCTTATATCCAAACGAACTGGTGAGGCTTTTTAGGGCGATGTTGATAGTAAAGATCGAGGGCAGCTTTAGCAGTTTCGGTGCTAATCAGCGGAGCGAAGATAATAATCCCGGTATCCCCTTTTCCGATAGTTAAATTTGATAAATCTGCGTTACGGACTTGATACATTCTGTCAGTAACTTGATACAGTCCTCCTAGTAGAGTGAGTTGAGACTGTCGCCATAGGCTGGGATTAACCTAGGACTTACGCAAAGAAACTTTGGTGATACGAAAAATCGTTGGTTTGGGAACCAGAGATCAACTCTTCACCTTTGTTTCTGGCCTCTTCTTGCGTAAGTCCTGTAACCGTATCGGGAGCCGGTGCGCCTTCTGCGATCAAGTCGGTAAAACGGCTAATATCCCACATCATACTTCAATGGCTTCGGTGGCTTCGGCACCATAGCGCCTGAGTTGAGGCGTTTCTCCAGTGTCCCTTTGAAATTCTTCTTGCTAACCTTTTCTCCTAAAGCATCAGAAAGCAAGTCCCACAGTTTCTTGCCCTCATTTTTGATGTGTTGAGACGTATAACCTGCCATGCTCTCATAGCCTTTACCAGCAAGAGACTCACGCAGAATCATGCGTTGAATATCCGTTAAAGCGTTGCCAGCATAAGCAAGCAGCACTTCATCAGCGACTTGGATGGCTTCTTCTGGGGTCATTAACAATCTAGGTCAGGTTGCTGCCATTCGATTTTTGAAAGAAATGGGTTGGGGGATAGGTGACTATACAAAAGAGCGACAAACCACGCTACAAAACCTTACGCGAGAAGACTTTTGGCAGGATATCGCAAAGATCCGTGCCGATCGGAATCGACAATGACTACGATCGATCGGGAGGTAATTCTCCAATAGACCTTTCCAATAAATCTTGTGGGATAGGCGTCTCGCCTGTCAAAGAGTTTCTTTTTTAGAGAGGTCTAATGGGTAGCGCAAGAAACTCTATGCTTTTGCAGAAATTCAGCGACGTTTTTCTGCTGGTACTGGAAAATATTGCCCCAGAGCAATGGAACCTGCAACTTTCCCCAGAATCTTGGCAAATGATTGGCGATCGCGTTAATCGCTGCAATTAGCTGGCGAACGCACCACAGGTTTTTGAGTCTCTGCTAGTTGATGAATCAGTGCGGAAGCTGTTGCCGACCCGTTAGTCAAATCCAACGCTGCTTTCAATTCAGTTGCTCGAGCTTGAAATCCAGGATTGCTTTGAATTGTTTGCACTTTTGCCAACACATCCTGTTCGTCAAACCGCTCGATGTTCAGGCGCAAACCAACTCCTAAATATTCAACTCGACTGGCATTATCCCCCTGTTCTCCAGCAATAGGCATCACAATCGCAGGTTTACCCGCCGCCAGGGTTTCGTTTGTTGTGTTGTTACCGCCGTGTATGATTGCCAAATCAATTTGAGGCAGTAGATCCACTTGAGGCACTCTGGAACATAGCAGAACATTTTCAGGAATCCTCTCGCGAACCAGTTTAGAATAGGCTGTCCCAGCACTGATAATTACTTGATATTCAGGTCGAGCGAGTGCCTTCATTATTTTTCTCAAAACGTGAGGTCTGTCATTAGACATAGTGCCAAAAGACACGTATATTTTGTAGCGTTCGCGTCGCAATTGATCAAATGGGAAATCGCTCGTTGTCCCACTCCTGTTGCTAAAGGAAGGCCCCACAAAAAAAGTGTTATCGGTGAGGTTATCGCGAGGTGCTTCAATCGCTTCAATACTCGTCACCAAATTCAACCATTGGGAATAGGGTTGTCGCCAAAATTCCGGCGGAAAATCGGGCAACCCAAACTGCCGTCGCACCCGGTTGACTTGTCGATCTAATCGATGCAAAACCGCCTTTTCTTTACGCACAAACTCGCCTGCAAAAGTGGCATAGTCTGGTCGAATGGGTAAACCGCTGCCAAAAGGAGGAATGCTTTTACCTCGGAATGGTAAACCAGTTTGATAGATGACTGCACAAGGAATTTGGGTAACTTCTGCTGCTAAATAAGAAGCGAGGAAAGTGTAATCTGTAGCGATCGCATCTGGGTGCGATCGCTCAATATGTCGGATAACTTGTTCCGTAATATACTTGAGTCCCGTAGGCAGGAAACGCATCAGAAACTCCAATTCATTATATCCTGATAACTTGGGTGCCAAACTTGTAGCAAACAAAAAAGTGGCAGCCAGAGGAATCGGCATCGAAATCAGTTCGACGGGGATGCCATTTTTTTCGATAATTTTGGGAATAGCTGCCGCATTCTTGAGCGTGCCAATATTTGAATTTACCTCTTCGCGCCCCGGAATCAGAAATTCCACTTCATGTCCATCCGCTTGCATTTGCAAAGCCATGCTGAATAACGGATTAAAATGACCAAACATAGGTTGACTTAGAAATAGAATCTTACTCATATCGCTCCTTGTACATCACTAAAAAACTACTGATACCAAATCCGAGTAAATCCTTCTCGTATATTTACTCTCATCCCACGTTCTTAGATTACCTCTCTCCTCTTTTCTCTTCTCTCTGCGTTCTCTGTGCCTCTGTGGTTCGTTTAATCAGGTATTTTTCAAGCGCAAAGAGAGTAAAAGTTTGTAGGGGTGAGTTTTACCAATAATCTTTGCTAAAAAAAGATAACTTAAATAAACCCGCCCCCACAGCGATCGCACTCCAGAAAGAAGACATCAGCAACAATTACAATCTCGCAAATCTATCTAAAAAAATCCTTACCGAATTCGGAGAAATGCCATTTCCGGATCTGGCAATCGAGATTTCCGACTTTGGCAACTTACTCCCTTCTCCCCCAGCTTCCCCAGCTTCCCCAGCTTCCTTATCTGCCCTGATTGCCGAAAAGTGCAATCCCCAATGGTCAAAAGCAGCAATCGGGATTGTCCGAAAGTATCAATGCTTTCCCTGAGCGATTTTTCCATACTGAAATTATCAAACCACAAAAACATTGATTTGAAGAGGCTAAACCAATGGCAATTTTCAGCGACACTGAAGGCACCCATGCAGGACACACCACCTTGAAAAAAGGCGCCACAGGCGAAGAGGTCAAACATCTACAACAACTGCTCAATCATTTCTACGGTTCCGTACTCACCGTTGATGGCAACTTTGGTTCCAAAACTGAAGACTTCGTTAAGCGATTCCAAGCAGCTTGCAGCTTAACTGTTAATGGAATCGTTGACTCAGAGACTTGGCTTAACCTAGAACAAATTAAATCTCACACCGGAAAACCCCACCCTACCTTACGCAATGGCGACAAAGGCGATGAGGTCAAATATCTACAAGTGCGGCTCAATGGTCACTATGGCGCCAAAGTCGTTGTTGATGGTAACTTTGGTTCCAAAACCGAAGTCCTGGTGAAGCAATTCCAAGCAGATCGCAAGCTAACAGTTGATGGTATCGTCGGGTCAAAAACTTGGAGTTTCCTAGAGCAACCTAACTATGACGTTTAGGGTTTCATCTTGGATTCTTCAGCGATCTCATATTCCGGGTTTCTATTGAAAATCGTCGGGAAAGGAAACTAGAGATCTACGCAGAAACAAAGGTGATAGGAACGCCCTTGGGTAAGTCATGATGAATTAGACGAAATTAGTTTCTTTATCCATTCAATCAGGTCAAACTAAATGAGAAGTTTTATTGGCTTATTGATCGGCACATTATTTACCCTCGCGATCCTATTTGGTTCGCCCACTATGGCTCAGAATCAGCAATTCGGAGACCAGTCATTTACCGAATACGAAGCCTATTTACATCCTGCACAAGAACTAGGCCCTCCATCCGGGTCAAAAGCAAAAGGCTATGGTCGGCTGCGTTTCCCTAAAAATCTGACAAAAAGTGATATTAATGTCCAACTTGCTGACATCGATCCGGCAAACGTGACTGCGTTTCACATTCATTGTGGCACGCCAGATGTCCTCGGCCCCATCATCGTTAACTTCGGTCAGTTTGGTGACTTTAAGAACACCATTGTCAATGGTCGCTTTTCTGCTTCCGTTACCAACGAAAAGCTAACCTTTGTCAAACAACCACCTCCACCCCCTAATCTCTCTAGCGGATTTAAACTGCCTCTTCCTGAAGGTTGCCCCAGCGATATCATTATTCCGGCTCAGATCAATACGATTGCTGGCATGGAGGCTTTGGCTAGAAAGGGAGTCCTTTATTTCAACCTTCACACCAAAGGACACGAATTCTACGGCGAAATGAGAGGTCAGATATATCCGATTCAAAAGTAGTAATGTAAGTTGCTAATAGCTAATTGCTAATGGCTGGTAGAACCGGAAAATATTTACACGAACAATTAGCAATTAGCGATTAGCAATTCTCTTTTAAATTGAACAAAATCAAGTCAGCCCCAATTGTTTCTTAACATCCGCCATTGAAACTCGTTTTCCATTACTTCTACGTTCTGCTAAAAATGCCATTAATTCCTGATTTTCCGAAGTGACGCTGACTTCCTGCTCAAAATCATCGCTATCTCCAAAAATCCTTGCCAATCTTCAAGCGATAACAATATAAATTGTTGTCCGTCTGCCGTTTGTAAAATCAAGCCTTCCTCTTTAACCGTCGTGAGTAGGTCAAAAAGGAATTTTTGTTCTGGTGTAACTTTCAATACTCTCATAAATCCCTTTGTTTACCACGTACAAATAACTGATTACCTATTTTAAAGCCGACAACCTCAATGCTGACAATCTGGACATTATTCTCAACATTGTAAAACACCCGATATTTACCAGTTCGCAATTCCCACTCAGCAACATCATTAGGACGCATCCGAAAACGGTTACGAGTTTCTACAGTTGGTTCATACTTGAGTTGAGTATCAATCTCCGAGATGATTGTCTGTTGCTCAAACTTTCTGAACGATTTCAGGTATTCAATTGAATTGCTGCTTCTAGTGTAAATTCAATGTCATACATTCTGGTGTTAGTTTTTTGACGAGCGGGAAACTTTTTTGCCTACTTCAATACCAATTAATTTCTGTGTTTTTGATAGGAACGATCCAGACATGCCCAACGCTTCGAGCGTAGCAGCACTTGCGAAGGAAGCGATCGCCCCAAAAAATACAACCCTCAAACTCAAAAAATCTAATTGTTAATGGGTAATGGGTAATTGGTAATTGCAGATTTGATATTGCAGATTAAATCTCAAATCTCAAATCTCAAATCTCAAATCTCAAATCTCAAATCTCAAATCTCAAATTCCCCATTACCTGTCAACTGTCAACTGTCAACCCGACTAGCGAGTCGATGATTCGGTAGTTCCTAGTTTGCGGTAGCGAGTCAGAATAGTCATAAATCGACCCGGCAAATTAGGTACTGGCATCAAGGGACTCCACTCGTCAACATGGGCAAATCCCATAACGTAAAACTTGCGGATTTCTGCCATCACTCCCTCGCGGGAACTGACAATCGTCAAATCCACTTTTTCCCATTCTGGTTCTCCTGCATCAGAATTAGGACGCACAGATCCGGTAGAGTCGGACAAAAACTCTTCAGTGTACAGATTTCCATCAAGTTTCAACGCTGCGCGCCATCAAATTTTGCTCAATTGTACGCAGCGAGAGCCTTGGAGCCATTATCGTCGATCGCGTCGGGCGCGATCGCATAATAAAACTTCCGCTCGTGCCCCGAACAGCGGTAGCCGTCGGGGTCAAGTTTCGCGTACGCATCCGCAAACGCTTCTCCCAATTTCTTCTTCAGGTTGCTAAGCCAAGCAGGTGACTTTTTCAGTCTGGCTGCAAGGTCTTTCGCCTTAAGCCAGACTGGTACGCCATTAGAGTCGGTAGGGGTTTCGACTTCCGCAGACGGCGCACCACCATTGCAAAACTCTGCAACCAATTGCTTGAACAACATTTTCACCAGCTTCGCAGCGCAGCGCGATCGCGCCAACCGAATGAGAGCGAACTTAAGTTGTTCGCGGATAGACCCAGACCGCGCGGCTTGAGTTTTTTTGTCTAAGCCAGTCGCGATCGTTTGAGCCATTGGGTTCCCCGATTCGTAAAGCGCTTTTTTCACCGCTGCTAGAGTTTCTGCACCCGTAGTTTTATCCGCAAAGATGGTCAGCAACCCGTGCATTAACTCATCCCGATGTTTTTTATCAGCATTTAAGAATTTCCTGAGTTCTTTACCGAATTTATTTCGCAGGCTGCTGGTAGTGTTGGTTTCAATTTGATTATGCACCAGTCTCCAGAGCGCTATACGACAAGTACCCGAACCGCTAATAAACTCCCCTTTTTTCTGCCCAGAGCTACGCTGATTAGGAGCCATTCCCATTGCCGAATGGAACTTGCGGCAAGAAATGTGAGCTTTAGTTGGACGACCCGATTTAGTTCCCCGGCGCTTAATTTTAATGATCGGTTGACCATCGATTCCAAGAAATCGTTCAAAGGGGAAGATTTGGGTTAAGAGAATAGCTTGAGTGTCGGTTCCCGCACCAAACTGCTTAAAAATCCTAATGTAACGAGCAAACCTTGGGTCTTGCAGTATCGGTCTCATTTTACAATCAATTTGGTATCGCCTAAGCTGCCAATCAACAATCGACTTGGCGTAAGCAATCAGTTGCTTAGAGAAACCTTTTTCTCTGGCAGTACCGATTGAATTAGCTAGTTTCTTTGCGTACCTTGAAGCTGTTCTAAGGGGGACAATATTGCCCGCAACCCAACTCCAGAAAGGACTTGCGTCGCCGTTTTTAGTAACTTTGGACTTTATATCATCCAGAAGAGATGCCTCTTCGTGAAGTTTTTGGCGCGCTCTATTGATTAGTTGGTTGAGTACCTTATTACAACTTTCAGATTCCAGATAAAGGTTTGATAGCTCTTGGATAACTGGATCTTTGATACGAATTAACTGTACCGATTCCGGGTCTTGCAGCCATTTTTGAGCTAGAATTAAGAGAACGACGGCATCGTGTTCGTCGTCTTTGTCGTTCCAGTTGCAGAGCGCGAGGCGAGAGGAATTTACCAAGTTGTGGGGGACTAAATGTACCTCAACTCCTAATTCCCTTAAACTCGTTGCCCATACCCTAGAGTAAGAACCCGTAGGCTCCATGAAGACTATTAATCTTCCTTCCTGTGGTTTATGATCGACTATTTTTTGAATGCTTTTGGCATCGGGGGATAGATAGAGAAATTCTGCCTCGTAATCAAAGAAATCCTTCGGCTTAGATATTGGGCTTGAAGCATTCCATGCTACGAACACGGAATAGTTTTTACCCACGTCTAACCCAGCAATAATTGTTGTCATGTTACCCACAATCAAAGCCTGCGAATCCCCAAAGGCGCAATGGCCTAATTCAGTGTGAAGGGGATTGTGAGATGTTAAAATTAAAGAGCTTATGAAGAGTTAAAAGCCAAAGCTTACTTCTGCCAGAAAGCCCTTTGTTGCGGATTGTTGCTCCAATCCGCGACTCCCCTTGGGGGGAGTTTCGCTAGTGGATCGGTCTAGCTCATCAGGCGGTTTCTAAACGCTGCCTTATTAAGCTAGCCGCTTTTTCGTACTCGGCAACGAGGATAGCTGCTTTTTTGCCGTTAAATGTGGTTTCCTCTCCGTTTTCCCAAATTATATCTACCTCTAAACCGCTATCGGTTGACAAGATAGTGAAAGTCATAATCGCAGCTAAGTTGATCCATTGATTGTCTATTTTGACTGGAAACATGCTAGGAACCTTTATAATGGATAGGTCTGGACTAACCTTTGATGAGCGATCGCTTTTCTTGCAAGTTGGGCGATCGCTTGCCTCCAAAATCTTCACCGCAAGATTATAGTGCGGAGCGAAATTGGGCGGCTTAACAATTTGAAACTTGCTGGTAAAAGGATTGTAAGTTAACAGAAACCTCTTGTAACCGAAGGTTCCCCTGGGTCTAAGCACCCAATAGTTTTCCCTTGCTTTTTGCACAAGCCAATTTGCTCGACCAAAGCAGGCGATGATGTTGTCTATTTGGTTCACGGGGTTCACGGTAGCTCCTTATTCGTCGATTATGAGTAGAAACGGTTTGTCTAATTGATCGCAAAAAATTATCGCTTCATCAAGCTGTTGAATTATTTTATTTTTTTTCTCTTCCGAGATTGAGCGAACTTCCTGCGAGGCTAATTCTCCTAAAGCTTTAGCCCAATCTTCTAAGGAGGTTTTCCCCTTTAATAAAGTAGATAACTGCAAGTAAGATGGAGGGTCGCTCATGATAAGCAGAGCCATTTTTGAGATAGTAAAGTTGACGAGCAACTGATGTTGCGCGGCAAGAGATAAATCTTGGAATTTCACTTGTTGTTGTCTCCTATTAGAAAGATAAGAAAAGGTAAGAAAGGCTCGCGGAACGCCATCGGTGCGAGCCTGTTTAAGAGAGTCTTTGTCTGTTCGGTGAACTTGTGCTGGCTAGGCTTTAGAAGCCGGTCACCACCTCCTTAAAGAATGCTTGTCTAGTTTTTTAGTTTTGGGTTTTCTGTTTCTCCAGTCGTTGCTGGTAGAAATGTCATCAATCGACCTGATGAGAAAATTCCTCTCCAAGCGCGTGAAAAATCTATCTTGGGGAAATTCAGCAGATAATTGGGTAGCACGCTCTATTGCTTGGCAGCAACGATCAAACATCGCTACAACTTCAGGCGAACTCGCGTACTGGTAACGTACTACAAGCCACATGGTTATTCCTTTAATGGTGAAGAAAGGGGTATGCGGGAGCTTGCGATACCCCAAAAAATCGAGAGATTGTGACCGAATTAAACGTTTAACGGCTACTGCCGCTGCACAGCACCTCCTTAAAGTGGGCAATGGGTAATCCACGCTTTCAAATCAAGTGTTATCGGTTATTCGGTTGTGGGCGTTCCCATGCTCTGCCTGGGAACAAGCTGTTTCCGCGGCTAGGGCGGAAATTGTGTTTCCGGGTACGGCTCCCTTTGGTTATCTGCCTTTGCCTCTCGCTGGTGGGCAGCCCACCGGGTTGGGTGGGGGAGTTTTATTCAAACATTCGATCGTTAATATAATAAATTGTATGAGTAATATTCCGGACTATTGTATGAATAAAATAGGAGGAAGTATTTTGACGGAACCCAATGGAGAAGAAACCTACGAACCGCAGGCACTCACCGAAAACCAGAACGGCGAAGCACGGGCAGACGAAAATCAGGTACGGCTTCATGCTGACCGAAGCCAGCAGCGCCAAACTCGACGAACTGGCGGAGAAGATGGGAGTCAGTCGTTCCGAAGTGTTGGAATTGATGATCCGTCGCCTGACTCCCAGCACGGAAAAATCGCTGTTAGGCAAGTTCTTGGGAAAATCCTTAGCCGGGTCGATGAGCTAGAAGCTAAACACCTGGCGTATGTAGAAAGTCATGAAAAGCGACTGGAGCAACGATTATTTGAGAGTAAAGTTAGCAAAGAGGAGGCATTACAGCTTATAGCAGAAATCAGAGAGATGACTGCTTTACTGGATCGACAACTGGATGAGGAAGGTGAACCATAACAAGCGATCGCGCGCCATGCGATCGCTTGTTTTGTTTTGCAGCCGCGGCGAGCGATCGCATTACCCATTACCCATTACCCATTACCCATTACCCATTACCCATTACCAATTACCGATTACCAATGACCACGGAACCAAAAAGCATTGGCATTCGCGTCGAGGGAACCGCCGAACAGCTGCAAGAAGCATACCGGCGACTCCGTCACGTCATCGAAGTATCGACGCCGAAAGAGTACAACAGCCAAAAGAACCCAA
Organism: Microseira sp. BLCC-F43; assembly: GCF_041929235.1. NCBI lineage: Bacteria > Bacillati > Cyanobacteriota > Cyanophyceae > Aerosakkonematales > Aerosakkonemataceae > Microseira > Microseira sp. BLCC-F43. The sequence continues at coordinate 16,014 of NZ_JBHFNP010000240.1, read as the reverse complement.
ACGTTAAGCTGAACTACTACAGAGGGTACTTTTACGAAAAGGACACTCTTTTAGACCAACTAGAAGCAGCGATGTCGGATTTAAGGAGACTAGAAGAGCAGCTGCGACACCTAGAGCAAGAGAACGCAGAACTCAAGCGACAGTTGGGTCTAGTCCCTCAACCTAGACCTTACGATGTTGTTTTAGGAACACCGCATCAATCATTTAAAAACCGTGGGCAGGAAGAAACAGCAGCAGCAGCAGGAGGAAACTTTATTTAACCTCGCTCCCTATACCTACCAACCAGGGTACTGGGAAGCCGAGGATGAAAATACCCTCAGCGCTGAATATAATGAAACGGCGATCGCAGACATGAAGCGCGAGCAAAAAAGTACACCCGTTGCCACTAATTCCGTGCAACGGGTGTACTTTTCGGAGGAAGAAGCCCCAAATGACGAAAGTACACCCGTTGCACGAGAAATCGTGCAACGGGTGTACTTTTGGGTGGAAACCTATATCATGCGCAGGAGATACCTTCATTATCGGTTCTGCCACTTGCGAAGCGTTGATGGTATAAAGCATGCGGTAAAGGTTCATATTCCCGGTCGGGGTCAGTCAATTCGCGAAGGGCGCGCGCAGGTGGTTAAAGATGCGATCGCGTCTGGTAAATCCCTTGGCGAAATCGAACAACTCATTCGAGGCTGGCGAGCTTAGCTTGCAGCTGATCAGCCATTGTTGAGGCGTTGATTGACACTCTGCAACCAGCAAGTGAAACAGGCGACCGCCAAGGGTATTTTGAGAATAAGCGCATCAATGGCTATGGACTGTATCGTTATCTCAGATATCGATATTATCTGGGAAAGCATCGTTCAATTTATCTAGGTAAGTCACTTGGGGATTAAAGGGCGTCAATCCCAGCGAGGCAAGGGTGAAAAGGATAAATTGCCGCGGGATAAGCGTCTCGCGGTCAATATCACCCAGCAAGATTACTTATTAATTACCCGTACCGCTCAAAAATTAAAAGTATCGAAAGCCGAAATAATCATCACTCTTATTAGAAAACATCTAAGTAAATTTGCAGAAAATCAGGCGAAACGAGAAACGGAATCCTGATGATAGTAAAGCTTTAGCGACCGAGGCCCAGTACCGTACTTAAATTAAAGATTGCGTAAAAATACACTTTTACCTACTGACGCCCGCAATCAAATGGGTAAAAGTGTAGTATCAGCGTTTTCAAAATAACATGAAAGAAATAACTCAATCAGATCCAAACCCAGAAATTGAGTTTTCAGAAGTACTGCCCGTAACCGGAGAAGGCTTAACTTTATTGCTTCCCCTGGCAGCACCAGCGATCGCTTGGGTAGCGCGCGCCACGTGGGAAGCGATTGCAGAGCGGCGAAAGGCGAAAGTTGAGGAGGAAGTTGATGTGAGGGAATATTTGCAGCAACAAAATAATTTGCTGCTGCGCGAGCTTTTGGACGACAGATCCGACGATTCAAAAGCACAGTAAACTACGCGATTCAAATGTACTACTAAAATTATGACTCAGATGCGATTGCCCAACGGCGACATCGTGCGCGCCGACCAAAGAATTATCGAAACAATTCCCCTGACCTGGGGAGAAATGACCAAGGATTGTACTCGCGTTCCCCTAACAAACCAGATTGTTCAAAACATCTACATTATCGCCAAAGAGTTTGGCGAGATTAGAGAAAAGGCAGGCAGCCCACTGATTGTTACTTCCGGCTATCGTCCAAGATCTGTAAACCGCGCCGTTGGTGGTGCATCTCACTCGCAGCACATTCAAGGGTTGGCGATTGATTTCAAACCCGCCCCAGGGGGAATCAGTTTAAACCAGTTGTGGGAAATTGTTCGAGCTACAGCGAAAACTGGTGGGGTCGGCGACGGACGGAAGCGCGGGTTTATTCATCGCGATCGCCGACCGAATCAATCGGTGATTTATTTCGGGTATTAAGTTTATCCCGCAGTTGCACGAGCAAGTTGCGGGATTCTTTGAGCGAATCCCGCATGTCTTTGTCGGGGAAAGGATGGGCTAACTCAACGTAAGCAATATCTCGCTCAAGCTCAGCGATCGCGTCCTCAATTTCGGCGATCGCCGGATTTAAATTTGCCAATATTTGACGAGCCTTGTATTTTACCATAGCTTACAAGCAGGCGATCGCTTGCCTCATTCTCTCTGGCGAAACGTCAATATAACCACTCAGCGACTGCAAGCTACGGTGTCCGGTAATTGCTTGAATCACCTTGATGCCAGTACCTTTCTCATCAAGCCGGGTAATGAAAGTCCTACGAGTGCTGTGAGTACTGATACCCTTTGATTCGTACCCGCAGTACTCCAAAGCTTTCCGCAAAAACGAATCTGCCGCTTTGAAGCAGATGTGTTTTGTTGAGTCGCGCTTGCTAGGAAATAGCCATTCGCTGTTTGGCGGGTCATAAGCTTTGAGCCGTTCATACAACGTCGGATGAATCGGCACTTGTCTGGTTTGCCGATATCCGTTGGTGTCCGCCTTGCGAGTTCGAGCGCGGAAAGTAACGTATTGGCGCGGACAGCCATCTGCGTACAAATCATCAACCCGCAGTGCCACAATTGCACCCCATCTTTCCCCAGTGTAGTAGGCAACATCCCAAAATAGCTGATGCCAGCCTTGAAGTTCTTTACGGATTCTTAAATACTCAAGATGAGAAATAATTTCCGCTTGACCGTGCCGTGAAATTTTAGCCATAAGTCACTAGAAGTTTTATTTAACTAGACCCGAAAAGTTCTATGTATTTCATAACTCTTGTGTCTATTAAATCCTAAAATTATTTAATCATCAAGGTTTCAAAAATCTTCTCCAAATGTAAGTTTTATGAAAAAGTGGAAGTGACACCAACTTAACTTATTGATTAAATAAAATAATAATCAATTGCTTTTTAACTGTTGTGGCAGAAGAACCAATTATTGTCAATCGCGCCATCTATTTAAATGCCAAGCGGGACAAACTTTACAGAAATCTACAGTCCTGGCGCTGGTATGAATGGTTATGTCGCAGATTTCATTGCATCAATTGACATTACCTCAATTGCTGCTCTGCCATCACCACCTCCAGCGCAAGAGCTAGAAACTGAAGCTCAGCGCGATGACCGCTATCAAGAATTGATTCGCACAGCATCAGCGAAGTATCTTGGGATTTATCAATCGCTCCCAGAGAGCAACAATCGCATCCTGCGTACTCGCTTAGCAATGTGGAATTCTCGCCCAGCTTATGAAGAAGACATTATTTCTCGCCTCACCGGGTTGGAAAATTTGGTGGTAGCTCCAGGAGTAAAAATTTGGGTGAAGGTAGAAGACATTGCTGGCTCTGGTTCTCTCGTAGGCAGCGACCGAGTAGATATTTGGTTGGTTGCTGCTGAGAGCGCGCCGAGTACCAGCGAAGCCTACCGAATTATTCAAAGCACACCTAGCAGTGCCCCAGTAAGCACTACTAGCGCAGTAGCTATCCCCGCTAATCCAGATCGAAAGTTAGTGACGATTGTTAACAGGGGAAGCCAAATTGTTTACCTTAACTACGGCGCGACTGCGATCGCTGGTGCGGGCATCGCTTTAAATCCGGGTGGTTCGAGCCACGTTCTTAACGTCCGGGAAATCAACTACAAAGGCGTAATTTCTGCAATTACCGTTAGCGGTAACTCCACACTGGAAATTATGGAGTCGGTTTAATGTCAGCAGGACTCGTATTTAAAATCGGCACAAAGCTAACATCTAAAGCGGTATCAAGGACAAGGTATACTCTGCGAACCGTAGAATCGCGCCGTGCGATCGCGGATTTTGGTAGGCGATCGAATGCCCCAAAATTACGAGAAGCTTATCGCAGAAGCTACGATGAAGCGCGGGAAAAGTATGCAAGAAAGTATTACGAGCAATATCAACAGGAAAGGGGATTGTTGCCCAAACAACGCAACATCCCTCAGCCGCCTCGCGAGCCAATCTCTATTCCTACCGGGCCGCGTCGCCGCATCTCAGATCCGAGATTAGCGAGACGGAACAGCGCGGGGGCGAAAACTTCAACTCGCTCGCAGCTGGAAAGACTGCCGAGATATCGAGATTTTCCAGACCCACCCCCACCACAATCAGGATTAAACTGGCAGCGTCCACCCGCGATGCAGAGAGCGCCCCGCTCTCCGCTGCGGCAAGCACTTGAAAATTCGCGGAAAACCAATGAAGTATTAAGGAATATTAATCGAAACTTAAATGATATTGCTTTACCAGGTTTAAATCAAATCTCTGATTTCCTTGCAGATCAAACTATCAGATTCATTAAAGAAACCCGACGAAAATGGCGGCAAAGTAGAAGTATTTTAGAGGAATCAAGAGAAAGTCAAGAAACTTCGCCACCCCCAGAATCTAACCTCACTTTACCAATAAATCCAAACTGGAGAGATCCAGACGAAATCACAGTTATATATGGAGGAACAAGCTTTATTAATGATGACGGATGGCAATGGCTACCAGGAGCGCTTTTATCGTTGCCTTCCCATTGGGTTGGTAGTGAAGATTACGCTTTCATAACCATACAAGGCGGAACCAGCAGAACAATTAACGCTAGTTCGTTGTTTGATGGTAATTTTGAAGACCCTTCTATTTATTATTCATATACAAGTTTTACTTTTTTGGTTGGTGATTTGCGGACTGTTAATGGCAGAGTCGATCGATTAGCTGTAGTTACCAACTCAGTTGGCGACCCTTATAGCCCAATTGATGTGATTACTCCCTCTGGGAGATGGGAACCTGGATCTGAATCCTCGCCACCACCAGAACAAGAATTTGAAATTGTTCCCAGAATTAACCGCCGACTCAGAAGAATTATTGAAGAAAGAGAGGAGAGAGAAACAGTGTCTTGCGATTTAAGTCCTTTAATGGTTGCCATGCGCCAAATTTTGGCGGCGAATAACTCTTTAAATGCACAAGTGACTCAAGCTAATTTAGCAATTAATGCTAATATCAACGAACTAAAGCCACCAATCAATACGATTAATTCTCCCACTCAAACAACTGCAACTAAAGTTAACGACATAAGTAACAGCGTCAACGTTCTGCGAACAAAAGTAGACGACATTCTTCAAGGAATACAACGGAACTTTAATCGGATTGGCGAAGTATTTGAAGAAATAACCAAACGATTAGATAAGTGGGCAAGATGGTTTCGCTTACCTATGTTGCTGGATGCCTTATCTTTTATCCTATTGCTGCACAATGCTGCGATGTTGAGCAGTAATGTAGTGCAGACTGTAGGAGAAATTATTAACACTGGACTTCAAATAATTGGATTGAAAGACCCTGATGGCGGAGGATTTGACAGTTTTGACGTAGTTGGAAAACAAGTCGATCAATTTATGTCAAGTATTTTAGGTCAGGAAAACTGGACTAAAACGAAAACTACTTGGAAAAAGCTTAACAACATCTATCAAGCTGCGGCGAACGTCATTAATTCAATGCAATCGATTATTGATTCCGCTCGTTCAATTATGGAACTAGGTGCGGAAATGACTGGAAAGATAGGTAACGCATTAAGAAAGGCGGGGGTAGTTTTTGAAAATGCGTTTAATTTGTTTCCGGAGCAAATTAATGCGGCTACTGCGCGCCAGACTAAATTAAACGGAATGATTCAGGGAATACAAGGAATTGATGACGCAGCTAGTAGTTTATCGTCGGCTGTCTCTGAAGTTAAATCTATTCAAGATACCGTAATTGAAATGCGGGAACAACGGCAGAAATTTAATGAAGCTGTTAACGAATTAGTTACGGGTAAAGCAGATGCTAAAACTAAATCTCAAAGTACTACGATTCAACCATCTGATTTAAAACCATGAACGATTTTGAACACCTACAATCTGTCTATCGTCAAATTCACAATCAGCAGGTTAACGAATTTTTTCGCAATGTTGACTTGCCGGAAAACATCGACGATATTCGGAATATTCCAGCTAAGGCTAGTTTAAAAAAAGCTTGTTTGATTAAGGATAACGATAGTGCTTCGATGATGGATATGCGCGTGCAGTTGTTTAATTTAATTAAGGGCGATCGGCATTCAATAATGGCGAATTATGACAGAATTGTTAGCAAGCGCAAACACAAACCACAAATAACGATTTATTTTTACGAGAAAAGAGAAGACGTTGATGAAGGGTACGAACCTATTACAGGAGAAATCAGCTTTAGAGTTATGAATGCCGGTCTTGACGATGATATCAGCGAAAGTCAAGCGCGAACATTTGGGCAAAAAATCAAACTAATCTTTGGTGGAAACGAAGGCTTAGTATGGCGCAAGGGAAAAGATTTACTTTCTTACTGTGACTGGGACAAAGGATATCAATTACAAATCCTTTGTAGAGACAAAAGCGAAGGCAGAAGAATTGTAGAAAAAATATTACAAATTCAAGACCATGTTCCTGAATGGGAAAGAGCTAATTACAAAGCAAATGAAGCGCCCAGTACACGTTATCCGACCTTGCCGCCAACAAAAACAATATTTGGTAGAGCAAAGCGGATGCCAAGAGAAAGACCTATTGCTGATGTTTACTTTCGCTACGCTGCAATACTTATTCGCGGCATGACGCAACCAGTGGTTATTTACGAACAGGGTCGCGATCAGGTAGAAGACTTTATCGCTTCTTAACCAATTTTCTAAAAAAACACTGGGATAGGCTTAGCCCTTCCAGCCAGAAAAACTACTCAAAACTTGGGATAAATTGGAACAAGAACACCAGAAGAGGTTTTTATGGGACGACGAAAAACAGTAGGAGAGTTGCGAGAAGCGCTTGCAGAAGCAGAACGAAGGCAGCAGGCACGTGCAAACCGACGAGTAGACCGAAACCGACCTTATCGACCAAGAGGAGCAACAACTACTGTCTATTACCGATCGATGCTACGAGAGCAGAACAACGATCGCGCTGTATTCTCTACCAATATTGACGCAAATACCGTGGCAGCGTCAAACGCTATTCTTACCCCAGCTGAAGCAGGACTTTTAGTTGAACTTGTACCAACAAGCGGGATATTAGTCGGTAACCTAAGAGGAAGCGGAACAAAACCAACAAAAGTATCCTGGTATTATGGTAATGCAACGGCTGAAGTTGAGTGGACACCTTGGCAGACGCGATGGATTAGATTTTACGATCAATCTGTAGGCGAACAAAGCCACAGAAGCACGCCTTTTTCTCGAACAACTGGTGATATTACATCGGATAATCTTAAGGCGCAGTTTATTAACTTATTTAGACCAACTGGAAGTAAAAGAACATTGGCTTTAGGTAAAAAAGGTAAAGCAACGCTTACTTTTGAAAATGCACGAATTAAGGCATGAATAAACAAACTAGCGACCTCATTATTAACAACTTTGAAGACTTTTTGTCGATGCCAGTTCAAATTACTCCTTATCAGTGCCAGGAAGAATTTGAATATGAAGTTGATTTAATGGGAATTAGACAAAAAGCCTTGTCAAAATTAATTCAAGGTCAAATATCCCTATCAGAGTTTGAAGAAATAATTTCTGAATGCGGCATTGACCCAATTGAAGCTGAAGAAAACTGGATTCAGGGGTTGAGTTTGTTTTAATGAATTCTTTCCTCAACGATATAGATTTAACAAATAGTGATTTATGGGAGGTTGAGTATTTTGAAATAGTTCTAGCAGAATTAGATTTAGATTATAGACAACTAGCTATTGCTGATTTTGAAATTCCTGTATTTCGCCGCAGTCGTATTATGGCGGCACGATTTCATAATCCAGTAGCTAGACCTTGGTGGAAATTAGGCTGTTACTTAAAACAATCGGTTGCTGCTCCAGTATCAATTGAAGTAAATAGGTGGAAAATACCGTTATATCACCATACAATAAATAAAGAGCAGTTGATGTTTTTCCCCGATTCATGTCCCAGAGTATGGAGGCTAACAGCTTCAATCCCGCACTGGCATCAGGAAGCACATATTACTGTATGGCGGTATATAGGCGACTTACCTCCTTCTTTTTTATCAACGATTAGTGTTGTTGAAAACAAGGTAGATCAAATATTACAAAGGCTTTCAAATGGAAATCCCTGATAAGTTTAAACCAATTATTGAAGAAATTTTACAACAGTTAAAAGAGTTTGAAGAAGCTTATGGAACAATTCCAAGAGTTAGGCTGGTTACTCAAGATAACTACGAGTCTTTAGTTAAATCGCTTCAAAACCAGCAGACAAAAGGTTAGTTTTATGGCACTGTTTAATATCGGTTTTCAAGCAACTTCCTCAGCTATTACCAATGTTGGGACTTGCACTCACTCGACTGCTTCGGTTACTAATACCGTTGTTAATGTTTTAGCAGCTAATGCCAACCGCAAGCGAGTAATGCTTTTCAATCCTCCAACGGCGACGAATACTGTAGTCCTTGGTTTCAATAGCGCGGTAACCGCGACTACGGGAATACCTTTAGCACCAGGTCAAGGATGGGTAGAAGAAGGGCCGATAATTCACCTCGGCGCGTTTCACGCGCTCACCGCTTCCGGTACTGGTTCGTTGCTGTGTTTTGATTGGAGCTAGTAAAGATGCCAATTATCAGTTTTGGTTTAACTCATCAACCACCTGCAATTGGTGCGTTTGAAATCCAATCAAAGTCCTACAGTTATAACAGCAATTTTGGTTACGACGCCAAACGAGATCCGATTGAGTTTCCCTTGCTGGCTGCGATTTTTAGAATTAGTTCTAACGTTCCGGTTAGAATTAGACTTTACCAAAGTTTAAGCGTGCAGCAAGTCGATCTAACTCGTCCTCCTAATATTGCTCCAATCAGAGGAGTTGAATTTGACGGAATATTAGGAGGACAAACTAACTCCAAACAATTGGAATTATCGCCTTTGTGTTTAATTAAAGGATTGTTGGTTCCAATAACTATAGAAAAGTTATTACCCACTGCCGGTATAATTAATTTATCGTTTGAACTGGTAGGTTAGATGCCTGTAGCGTTTACTAGCGAGATTGTTAACGATACTTGGGATGCCGCCAAGTATCGGGCAGCTTTAAATTCTAAATTAATATCAATCGGATTTAGACAAGAAACAGCATCTGGAAACGAAGCGGTATTTTCTATTAATGCGCCTTCAAGTGAAGCTCCAAAAGATAGGAGTTATTTAAAATACTTAGTAGAACAACCCAGTGCAACTAATATTAAAATTCAACTGTGGCAGGGGGACGGGAACAACGGATTAACCTTGACTCCTAATACAATTGGTATTTCCTCGGATGCAATTTTTAATACCGCAGTAAATATTAATTACAGCCATAATGAAAATTTTCAAATTCGATGGGTAACATTTAAATCCGATGAAATCGCACTTGTGTGCGCTTGCCGTAGCGATAATAATACTGCTTTAATGAGCCTCGGTTTTATTTTTCCTGCTATAAAGCCTACTTGGTGGGGAAGTACTTCGCTTTATGCTTTCGCGCCTAACGGGGGAGATATTGGTAGATTTAGGGTGTTACCTGGAAATCCCATGAATCCATCTCAGCATGATGTGCTGTTTAATGCGGAAAGCTTTCCTGTAAATGCTAATCCAGGTGGAACAAGAGATACTTTGAAACGCTTAATTCTTTCTTCCTCGACAGGTAATGCTATTTGTGGACAAACCAGTAGTGATTTAGGAATTATTGCAGCAGGAGGACTGCCGCATTTGCACCAACATTCCATCGACGGACAGACCTGGATTACGGTTAGGGGAGGAAATTGGTCGTTTGCGGTGAGAATTGCGTGATGGAGATAATCTGGGGCGATCAAGAATATGTCAATCTAAGCGCGATCGCCACATTGCCGCTGCCACCGAATGAGACTCCCGTCAGTCCCTGGGACACTTGGGACTTCCGGGGACTATTCAATCAGCCTGTGGTGAATTCCCAGCAGATGCCACCGAACAATTTACCGCTCGCCTACCCCATACCCTGGCAAGTGTACCCACGATGATTTACTGGGGATTCTGCCATGACATATTCTCCTGTTTTTTGGATGGGAAACCAAAAAATCTAGCCACCCCGCAGGCAGCGCAAAGCAGGGTGGCTACAGAGAAATGTTACAATTCTCCATTAGCCTCCAGACTGCCTTATACAGTTTGGGGGTCAAGCTGTCCTTTGCCGTCTTCAGCGGCATTGGGCAGCGGTACTAGATTTTTAGCTGGACAAGGGTTGCTGTCGTTGAACTGGAGCAACCTTAAACAGAGATCGTAGCGGGATAGGGGACAACCGTCAAGCGTCGGTTACGAATCTTTATGAAGGATGGCTCAGATCTTGCACCTGCCATTTTATCCCGCCCGGAAATCAATGATACTGTTGGCGAATCAAAAAACCTAACCCAAAAGCCCCCTTCCCTGCAAGGGAAGGGGGTGCAAGAGGGAGTTTTAAGCCCCTCCCCGCTTCTCTTAGGGGTTGGGGAGGGGTAGTTGATTGACCAACAGTATCATCAATTTCCGTTGCTCATAGCGAAAGTCCACTCAAGTGGACTGAAAGCCTAAACCACAGAGACACAGAGATCGCAGAGGTAAGAAAAAAATGAAAAATGCGACAATCAAGCCATAAACCTGAGCCAAAGGAGCAGTTGATGAATGTCTCAGAACTAAGAGCTAAAGTTGTTGAAGAAATACAGAACATTCCAGAAGACAAGTTAACCGAACTGCTTAACCTGATTCATGCTTTTCGGCTGCGTTTAGAACCAGCTAGTTTTCCTCGCAACTCTATTATGAAGTTCGCAGGCTGCTGGAACGATCTCCCCGATGATACTTACACCAAATTTCTGGAGCGCGAATAATGTTGTTCTAGTTACCCACAACCAACGTCAACGTCATTTCAACCGGATTGAAGGGCTAGAGTGGGAAGACTGGAGCCAGTCCTGATATGATTTACTGGCTGTAAGCAGCTGTGGTGTTGCTAGAAATTGGGCGAGAGCAAATCGGAAGATATGCATAAACCGAGTAATATAACCCATATCACCCATTAGAATCGGCAATCCACGATCTTTGGTAAACCAACCAGACACACTTGGTCTAAAGGTTGGGATGGCGAGACTAAACCTTGCCCATTACTCCAAAAACTGAACTATGTTAACTCGGTTTTTACCCCTACTGGTGACTCTATCCCTGCTAGCAACTCCTCAAATAGCATTAACGCAGAGCGTCGAGCAACTATATCAGCAAGGGAATGCAGCGCAGAAAGCTGGCAATTTTGCTGAGGCAGAACGTATTTTTCGCAGAGCGATCGAACTCAACCCCAACGATGGAACAGCTTACCGCCATTTGTGCAATGTGCTGGATGATCAAAATAAAATAGACGAGGCGATCGCTGCCTGTCGCCAAGCTGTCCAACTCAACTCGAACGATGCTGTTACCTACTTTCTTCTAGGCTATGTGTTAACTAAACAGAAGAAACTGGATGAAGCGATCGCCGCCTACCGAAAAGCGATCGAACTCAACCCCAACGATGCCAATGCTTACAACAGTTTGGGCGCGGCGTTGGCACAGCAAGGGAAATTAGACGAAGCGATCGCCGCCTTCCAAAAAGTCATCCAACTCAACCCCAACTTTGCCCTTGCTTACAACAATCTGGGCAATGTGCTTAAAGAGCAAGGAAAATTAGATCAAGCAATCGCCGCCTACCAAAAAGCCATCCAACTCAACCCCAACTTTGCCCTTGCTTACAATAATCTGGGCGCTGCGCTGAGTGACCAAGGAAAATTAGACGAAGCGATCGCTGCCTTGCGAAAAGCGCTCGAACTCGATCCCAACGATGCCCTTGCTTACTACAATCTGGGCGTGACGCTGGGAATCCAAAAGCAATTAGATCAAGCGATCGCCGCCTACCGAAAAGCCATTCAACTCGACCCCAACTATGCCCTTGCTTACAACAATATGGGCGCGGCGTTGGCACAGCAAGGGAAATTGGACGAAGCGATCGCTGCCTTACAAACAGCACTCCAAATTAACCATAACTTTGTCCAGGCACAAGACAATCTTAGAGCAGTTCAACTAATGCGATCTACTCAACGCAACTAACCAGTTGTAGAACGATAATAAAGAGAGAGAGGAAATTTCAACATATGGCAACTTACAACACCTTAGAGCAAAGAATCCTTGAAAAAATCCGCCAACTACCCCCTGAAAAGGTGATAGAAGTAGAAGACTTCATCCATTTTCTCAATCAACGCAATGCAGACCTTTCCTTAACCTTAGCAGCCACCAAACTTGCCGAGCCAGCGTTTGAGAAAATCTGGGATAATATAGACGATGCTGTCTATGACAACCTATAGCTTTGGTGATATTGTTTTAGTTCCTTCTTTTAAATTTATTTGCTCTATTCAACATCAAGAAACCGACTAATAAATTCCCCATAAGCTTCTTTCATTGGCAATTCCTCATCTACCTTAATTCGCCGTCTTTTTGTCACAACTGCTTGATTTTCAATCGGATTGTATCCTTCTTTCTCGTAAATTTCCCAGTACAAACCCGTTCCCCGTCGCTGCCATGCGGGTAAATCGTTAAAATTAATTCCATGTTGAAATAACAACTCATTTTTAAATCCCACAGACTTTCCTTCCAGTGTAGAAGTCGCTTTGCCAACAGTTTCACCAGCTTTACGTAATGTCCAATAACACCAACCATTCAAAGCGCAGCGGGTTGCATCTGCTTGACGCCAATTAAAATAATCCACTACCTGGGATTTATTTGCACCGAGCCAAACCCGACTATCAAATTGCACAATTGTTTGCGCGACGTTGGTAAATGTAGCGCTGGCAATGCTAGCAGAAACCGAAACAATTTTTTCCCAACTGCGGTCAAATAAATCCCAATTTTGAGGCAGCAGAATTGAAATTTCATCGCTTTCAGTATAAGCGTAAATTCCTTGCAGTTCTTCTAATAGCGCTTTAGCAGTTTGTACCATTAAGTTATGGAATTGAATATCAAACGGCTTTTCAAATCGAGATTCGGTAAATCGGGAGAAACTGCGACCATCAACGCGAATAACCGTCCACGCGCCTGGTAACACCCGCAGCGAGTGGAAATATTCGAGCGAGCGCATCTGTTTCTCAAAAGTATCGCTATCCATCTTTTACCTCTTCTTTTCTCCACTCGCGTACTTTAAAACTGCCATCACCCGCAATACTAACGTAAAACAATTTATCGAATCCTTCTGCATAATTCGGTTTTACTAACTTATTCATTGTCGCGTAAATCGCTACATCCGGAACTCGTGCCTTACCTTCCCGTTGTTGGTTTCGTTCAAGACAATGCTTCACCTGGGATTTAAAGTAATAACCGATAATTTCAGCATTGTATAACCGCCCTAATTGAATTATCGAAGCGCGGTCTTCAATTGTTGGGTTAGTATTATCTACGACGAGCGATCGCCCCTCTTTCAGTGCGGCTTCAATTAGCTGTGCCTGCCTTCTAGAAGGGTTTTTATTATTGGGGAAACAATCTTTACTAACAAGATCGTGGGTAGAGGCAAAACGAGTGCGAAAGAAAGTACTTTTCCCCGAAGCTTGCAACCCGATAAAAATAACCAAATCCATAAATTTATATATTGCAGGTTGAGCGATTTTATGGCTGCTAATAGCTAATGGCTAATAGCTAATGGTAGCTCCGTATATTATTTCGAGCAATTAGCAATTAGCAATTAGCTATTTAAAGATATTTCGCTCTTAGCTGCCATTCCTCATAACTCTTCGAGCATGGCATTTAAACCATTACCGCTCATCTTTTGCAACATTTGCTCGGCAGAAGAGCGATCGCGAAACACTCCAACTTGCATTACCATCCGATTGAGGGAACGAACGCGAACCGCATCGGGAACAAGCTGGCGCAACAATCGCTCTTGCTCGAGGGTTTCTACCAACACCACCACCCGATACCCCTGACCCACCGCAGCAGTAGAATTAGGCGGTAGCGGTTCCCCCACTGCACGGGGCGAATTAGACGGTATTTCTACACGGGGCAAATTGCCCGGATTGCGCTCAAAACCGGGCTGCCCCTGACCTGGGAGTACCCCAGGCTGTACGCTTAAATTTGGCAGCCTATCCCTCAAAGGCGTTGGTGTTTCGGGTGCGCGATTCGGACGCGGCATTTCAACTGCCGCTCTCTGTGGGGCAGGCAGTGGGGGAAGTTGGCGCGCATTCCTGGTAGGGGGTTGAAATACTCCACTCGGCGCGGTAGGCGGCTCTTGAAGTCTGCGAACATTGCGACGCCTTGCGGCAGCAGCGCGCCGCCCCCCTCTTGGACGCCCGGTTACTCTGTTGCTAGGGGCAGTCGCCCTAGCTGGCGGCGGAACCGGAATTTCAATCGATGTTGGGGAGTTGACCCTTGGAGATGGCTGAATATAATTCTCCCCTGCTCTGGAGCTCACCCGCTCCAGAGCTCCCATATCCAAACGTCCTGCAGTTCTTCCCCTGGCAATTTGATTGCCATAAGCGGATATAGTTTGATTCGCCGCCGTGGTGTTGATATCGTAGCGGCGATTGTTGCGAAAAAGATTGCCACCGAGTTGTCTTGCCGTTCCCACATCGGGACGAGAATCTTGACTAGCAACTAACCCATCGCGGATATTGCCTTCAATCGTATTGTTCCGCAAAACTGGTTGTGCTTTGCCGTAGACCACAATCCCATCTTTATTTTGGGCGATCAGGTTACCAACGACTATGGGGGCGGAATTTTGCCCGATCGCAATCCCAAATCCAGTCCGCTCAAACCCATTTTCCCGCACTTGGGGTCGAGCCGTATTGAAGATACTGATCCCATTCGCCCCATTATCGGCAAAGTAATTATTGCGAATCAACGGCGCACCGTTACCCGTCACCGAAATCCCATCGTGAGTATTGCCGATAAAAGAATTGTCAGCCACCACCATCGAGCTAGATTCAATCCACAAACCATAGCCGCGTCGGTTAGGATTCGTTACCGTCACCCCTGCCAAACCCGCTCCTTGGGCACCTAAAACCGCGATATTTTGCCTCGCGAACGTGCGACTGAGGTAGAAACCGCCCCCCCTAATAACAATATTGCGGCCTTTGGTAGCGGGGTCGCCTTGAATAATTACCCCCGGTTTTAACTCAATTGGAAAAGATTCCCCCGTTTCAGCGCTATAAGTGCCGGGAGCAAGTTCAATCACCGTCCCCGTCGTCGCCATCCGCAGCGCCTGGGTAATCGTTTTGAAAGGCGCTTGCTCACTACCGTTGCCACTCCCATCGTTACCCGTGACTGGATTGACATATAACTGGGTCGCTTGTGGAGTTGCCTGAGTCGCCGGAGGATTCTGGGCAATTAGTGAATTGATATTATACGCTTGTGCGGGCTTATTGTCAAGCAAAAGCGTTAAGGCGGTTGCCAGTCCCAAACAAGCGAGTAGGCTTGTGGGAAAATTGGTTTTGGTGAGGAGGGGTTTTCTCATAGATATGATCGGCGCGCGAAGCGCACTCAATAACCCAAATTTAACCAGTGAAATGAGTATATCCCATGTCAGATTCAGGCGTTATTCATCCCGACTATATGCGGGTTGTGGAACGTAAACCAGGGGGATGGCTGTTCAAAACAGGCAAAATTTTCTACAAACGATTGCCGATTGCTGTTAACTTTCAGGATTTTGAGTTACTGTAGGGCATTTCAAAGCAGCAAGTCGTTATCGAGTTATTTCGAGTTAACGGCGGCAAGGCTGGTTACTATCTGGCAGACTTGCGACACCAGCAATATCACTACTGCGGTGTATCAGTTGAAAATGTCAAAACCACGCTCTTGAAGTTAGGTTTTGGTCCGATTGACCCGATTTAACTTCAACGGGCATTCCTTGCCCAAAATGCGGTCATGCGCTCGCTAGGAATAGACCGAATAAGGGACTAATCTTTGATTGTGAATGTTGTCATTTTGAAGTTCATGCTGATTTGATAGGTGCTAGAAACATAACATTAAGAACGATTCTTTCTCGGCAAGACTGGGAAAGAACGGGTGCTTTGTCAGTGCGCCCTGATGTG
>NZ_JBHFNP010000024.1:0-53151 GCF_041929235.1 Microseira sp. BLCC-F43 | reverse complement strand
AGTTCTTCAATATATACGCCTAAATTATATCCTATATACTTTTTTGATTCAAACCTCTCTCTAAAAGCAGTTAATCGCTGATATTTTATCTGGTTATAAACCTATCTATAGCCAGAGGAAACAGACACTCTGGCTTGATTGGTCGTTTGATATTCCGGAAATATTGATGTTGTGGTACATTATTTTAACCGGCAGTTAGTTCGGTGTATTCCTCAAGCAGGTGAATGACTTGAGTCAAAAACTTTTCATCTACCGCCAGACTGGATTAATCCTCAGCCTAATAGTACTGGGCATGGGACTGGTTCTGTCTTTTGTTTGCTACCCCACTGACATCAAATCCCAGCCATTAGTCATCAGTTTAAATCAAAATCGGCAGCTAGTTGGCAAGCTGTATACGCCTAACAATATCAAACCCCCATATCCAGTGATGTTGCTGATTCACGGTGTCAGTTCTACAAAAGAAATGATGGCACCTTTAGCCATTGAACTGGCAAGGCATGGAATAGCTGCATTAGCATTTGACTTTGGCGGTTTGGGCGAATCCTATTCCCGACCTGAAAATGAAGAAGATAACCTCACAGATGCCAAAGAAATTATTGCTTTTGTACGAAATCACCCCCAGCAGTTCGAGCTAAAGCGAATTGGCATTGCAGGTCACTCTCTAGGGGGCGCCACCGCACTGACTCTGGCAGGGGAAGATACCAATTTACAAGCAACCATAGTTTGGAGTATGAGTGGAGTAGCAAACCGAATTACCCCACCGAATTTATTGCTATTAATTGGTCTTTACGAGCAGTTTCATCTTCCATCGATAATGCGAGAAATGTTGCGACAAGCTACAGGTAAAAATATTAACGAGTTCCAACAGGTGGGGGATTTTACCAAAGGAACTGCTCGCATGTTAGTTATCTCTCCCACGACCGACCACCCCACCGCACCCTATGACCCCCTGGTAATTAAGGAATCTGTTGCTTGGGTCGAACAAGCTTTTGATGTTCGTGTAAAGAATATAACCCTCGTGGCGCCTTGGTATATTTTGGGTTTATTTGCCACATTTATAGGTAGCCTATTGACGAGTAGTTATTTGGTGCGAGAGGTTGCTTGCCACAAGAGATGGCGTCGTGGGATACCCGGTTTTATTATAGCGATCGCTCTCACCTGTTTCCCTCTATGTATCGCCGGATTAATAGACAGCCTCTGGGCTAGTAATTTTATCCTGTTCTGCCTTGCTCTGTTATTAGCGAGCAATTATATCCTCCCCTATCCGGAAAAATTCACCCCGGCTCTGCGCGTCTTTGGACTATACTATGCTTTATTCGCATTGTCTTTTACTGCCACTACCTTGCTCTTGGGATGCGGCTACCTCCTCACCCATCCCCAATATTGGCTCGGCATTCCCCAATTC
This sequence comes from Microseira sp. BLCC-F43, assembly GCF_041929235.1. Classification (NCBI taxonomy): domain Bacteria; kingdom Bacillati; phylum Cyanobacteriota; class Cyanophyceae; order Aerosakkonematales; family Aerosakkonemataceae; genus Microseira; species Microseira sp. BLCC-F43. The sequence continues at coordinate 51,746 of NZ_JBHFNP010000024.1, read as the reverse complement.
TTACTCCAAACGCCGATTTTTTTGACATACAACTTTTACCTGGGATTAAGAGCCATCCTCTTTCCCGTTTACACCCAAGCGTTGCAACCGGGATATTTACTATTCATTCCGGTACTGCTAGAGTTAATTAAACCAGGCATTATCTTAACCAGTTTAGAGCGAGTTGCTGTTCGGGTTGTTGCCTGGGTGCGACAACCTTTAACATTCAATTCGACCAAAATTTCCCCAGGTTCAATTGCTTTGTTGTCGGGACTCATGTTAGTTTTGATAGCGGTTCTCGTTTGGCGGGTGCGAACGGGTTTGCTGACTCAATCAACGACTGTTGTAGCAGTCCGACTTGTAGCACAAATCATAATGCTACCTGCTTTGCTGTTGCGTTCATCCGGTTTTCGCTGGTTAGAAAATCAATGTTTGGGCAAAAATCAACCTTAATATTGAACCGCAAAGGCGCGATAGCGAAGCGAAACGCGATAGCGTTTTAGGACGCAAAGATAGATAGGAAGAACAGTACAGGGAGTTAGAGATGGAAAAGCGACGTTTGGGTAATTCCGATATTGAAATTACCCCCATCATCATGGGTACTTGGCAAGCTGGTAAACGCTGGTGGGTGGGAATTGAAGACGCGGAAACAGTAAAAGCTATCCGTGCAGCGTATGATGCGGGTATCACTACGGTTGACACTGCCGAAGTCTACGGGGACGGTCACTCGGAACAGATTGTAGCCCAAGCGTTACACGATGTGCGGGACAACGTTGTCTACGCTACTAAAGTTTTTGTCAACCATCTCAAGTATGACCAGGTAATTGAGGCTTGCGATCGCTCGCTGCAAAACCTCAAAACCGACTATATCGATTTATACCAAATTCACTGGCCCAGCGGTTCGTTCAAAAGCGAAAAAGTCGCGATTGAAGAAACCATGAAAGCCTTGAACGATCTGAAGCAGCAAGGGAAAATACGGGCAATTGGTGTATCTAATTTTTCTCGCGCCCAATTGGAAGCAGCGGCTCAATACGGACGCATCGATAGCTTGCAACCGCCTTATTCCCTGTTCTGGCGATATGTGGAAAAAGATGCCATGCCCTACTGTATCGAGAATAATATCTCGATATGGGCTTATTCACCCCTCGCACAAGGACTGTTAACGGGTAAATTTGGACCCGGACATCAATTTGAGCAAGGCGATAACCGCGCCGATAATAAGCTGTTTAAGGGGGAAAATTACGAACGGGCGCTTCTAGCCTTAGAAAAACTGCGTCCGATTGCTCAAAGGCATCAAACAACATTGGCTAACTTAGCCCTTGCTTGGTTGATTGCACAACCACAGACTTGTGCCATCGCAGGGTTCCGCCACGCCGAACAAGCCGCCGATAACGCAATAGCCGCCCAAGTTCATCTATCCGCCGACGATTTAGCAGAAATTGACGCCATCGGACGCATCGTCACCGACCATTTGGACGACAACCCAGTCATGTGGGAGTGGAGTTAGCTAAATGTAAAGTTTAATTAACAGGGGGTTGCACTAAAAAGGCTTTGTGATAACTTAAAGATAGGACACGATAAGTTGAAACAAAACCAATTCAGCCTAGACCAGTGTCCCCTGTCTAAGGCAGTTGAAGCAATTTCGCAGCATAGTTCAACAAGTGGTCAAAAACCCTAGTTTAGAGGGCTAAGCCAAACCCATATCCGGAAAGATGAAGCTATGCTGGAGTTGCAAGTCTAGTCCACCCTAGTTGATTTTTTGATTGTCCAAACCAACTCTTGAACTCTGATGGGTCTAGTCACCTTTGGCTAGACCCTAAAATGTTTTTTGGGTAGCACAGGTAACGATCGCAGGACTTACCCAAAGAAACCGGGTTTCTAGGAAAGGTGAGCAGGTGGGCAGGTGGGCAGGTGGGAGGGAAAAAAACAGCTTTTCGCACAATCGACTATATACAACCGATACAACCGGATATGATATTAACCCAAGTTTCTAGTTATAACTTGTGACAGCGGTAATTGCTAATTGCTAATTGCTAATTGCTAATTGGGTTAACAGGCTTTTGCCGTCTTGACAACTACCCATTAGCCATTAGCGATTAGCCATTACCAGTACCGCTTGATGTAACTAGCAACTTGCGTTATTACCAATTACCCATTACCCATTACCAATGACCAAATCGGTAATTAAAGGCAAATGATCCGAACCAACATACCGCCCCGCCCGCATTTGCAAAACATTGACATTTGGACTAACCAAACAGTGATCGATGGGAATAGATAAGGGCGGCAATTTAGTTGACCAAGTCGGTATAATACCAAAACCAGAACGGGCATTTTTCAGTCCTGCTTGCTGGATAAAGCGCTGATAAAACGGCGACCACATCGTTATATTAAAGTCTCCAAGTACCAAGACGGGGTTTTTGATTTTAGCTACAGAATTGCCGATTTCTATTAGGTGTTTATTTCGCCGCTCAAAACTAGAGCGTGTAATAGGAATAGTCAGATGAGTTACGATAACTGAAACAACTCGATCTTGGATCTTTACGTCAGCAAATATGCTTCTTATGACGCATTCAAAATCTTGAATAGATGAGTTTTCCAGCGGCAGTTTACTGTAGATGACAATCCCAAATTTATTGGTATCTTGGGGAACAATAGAATAAGGCAAAATATCGTGTAAAGCTGCTAGCTCTTTCGCCCAAGCATCGGTAACCTCTTGGAAAACAGCGAGATCCGGGTTTTCTGCCTTCACCATAGATATTACTTCAGAATATTGCTTGTTTTTGAAGAAAACATTCGATTGAAGCACTCGCAAGGGTTGTGGGTTTGCATTGGTAGCAATCGCTCTTGCAGGCAGATACCAAGGCATCACTTCAATCAGATTGAGCAAAATGCAGAAGAAACTAACAATACACCAAACTTTTCGCTTGGTAACCAAAAAGAAAAAGAACAGACAAAAGCCAGCTAAGAGATATTGCAGTTTGAAATGGGAAGTTAAGTCATAACGATAGTCGAATTCTCCCAGATAGCCAGTTAAAGACAATATAACCAGTAAAACAGTCGCGACGATAAAAACCCACCGAATCAAGTAAGGCGGCAGGATCATATAGTGATGAAGAACTGCCCACTTCAGCTTAATCTTCAAATCTTGGGAGATGGGCAATCTGTCGATTTCCCCTAGCAGGTGTTCTGAGGGTTCTGACTGTCGTCGTTTCTGATAAAAACTAACGAGTAAACCATCAACAGCGACTTGACTCAAAGCGTTGGTCACTAACCCCACCATTAACAAAACCAGCAGACCTCCTCTTGGGCCATAGATTACACCAATGTTGGCTAAACCCGTCCAAATCCCTGCGTCGCCTGTTTTCCCACTCGCCATCATCGCCAGCCATAATAGCGAACCAGGCACGCCTAGAGTCATCAATTTTTTGATCAGTTCATCCATACTGTTCTAGAGTTGCGGTTCGATTAACTCAACTTCAAAAACCTCTGAAAACGCAGACGCCACAAGCTTCCGCACCTGCTCAAATTCAATTCCCGGTATAAACTCAGCCAAACTGCCCACAGGTTTATCTGAAATGCCGCAAGGTACGATGCTTTTAAACCCTTCCAAGTCGGGACAGACATTTAAAGCAAAGCCGTGCATGGTAATCCAGCGGCTGACTTTAATCCCAATAGCCGCCACCTTGCGTCCCTCCAACCAAACTCCGGTATAACCTACAACTCGTTCCCCTTTTAATCCGTAAACCGCTAGCACCTGGATTAGCACTTCCTCTAACTGGCGCAGGTACCAGTGCAAGTCTTGCCGATAATGCAAAAGATTCAGAATTGGGTAACCTACCAGCTGACCGGGACAATGATACGTCACCTCCCCACCCCGTTCTATCCGGTGAACTTCCCATTCGGTTTGGCTGGGGTCGAACTTGAGAAAATCCAAACTGGAGCCAGTTCCCAACGTGTAAACAGGCGGATGCTCTAGCAAAATCAGAACGTCATTGAGACCGCTCCCGCGCAGGCGCTGCGTCACCAGACTTCGCTGCAACTCCCACGCCACCGAATAAGGCACTAGCCCCTGGTTGTGCAGCCAACACAAACGTCTTGAATTGCCAGCGTCGGAGCCAAAATCACCATACATACTCGAAACCATAACAAAAATCAATAGGGCTTTCAATTAAATTTGGGTAAAAGTCGCAATACTCTAATCAAGAATTGTCAAGGGATGCAAAAGATTCTAAAGAGAAGTCAACAGTCGATGTTCACTCTTATACAAAATGCTAGTGTTTTAGATATAAGCTCAAACTGGATCGGGAGGAAGCCTCTTCAAAGAGAATAAAGACGCCCACCCCGTTGAGATAGCGATCCCCGCTCAGATAAAGGCAAGCTGGCGTTGGTTGATTACACAACCAGGTTCCAGTCCGAGGGTGGGTGTAAGCTCAAGGTCGTGCGTGTAAAAATATGAGTGCTTTGGTTGCCTAAAAACAATGCAAACCAAAGAAAGCGCTCGTATAAGTTTCGGCTCCGTTTTTCGCCGACAAGAATTGTGGAAAAAATGACCGAAGTTTTGGTAAATAAAACGGGCAAGCATATGGGTGAGATGGGAAAGCAGCAATCGTGGCGAACGCGAGTGCGTGCGGTCGGCATATCGCTTTTCTATCCAACCAAAGGTAGAAGCAGGCAGAAAACTTGCCTGTAAATATGGAGTATCCAAGCGGGAGCATTTGATATGAAGCTCGTAATTCATGGCAGAAATATTGAAATCACTGATGCAATTCGCGAGTACGTACATCAAAAAATTGAAAAGGCGGCGAACCACTTTCTGAATACAACGAATGAAATTGACGTGCATCTTTCCGTGGCTCGCAATCCCCGGATAGACTCCAAGCAAACCGCTGAAGTGACAGTCTATGCTAACGGCGCGGTGATTCGTGCGGAAGAAAGCAGCGAAAACCTCTACGCCAGCATAGACTTAGTCGCCGATAAAATAGCCCGACAACTGCGTAAATACAAAGAACGGCGTTTAGATAAAAAGACCCAAACACAGGTTAAAACCAGCGACGTGGTGGAGCAAGCACCTGTGGAAACCGATTTAATTGGTTCGCGCACACCCGAACTCCCCTCAGAAGTCGTGCGTACCAAGTATTTCGCTATGCCCCCAATGACAATTGAAGAAGCTTTAGAACAACTCGAGCTGGTGGGGCACGACTTCTACATGTTCCGCAATGCCGAAACCGGCGAAATTAACGTGATTTACGAACGCAACCACGGCGGCTATGGTGTGATTCAACCCCGTCCAAATGGCAATGGTAACCACAAAAATGGCAAAACAGCCCACGCTAGCAGTAGCGCTTCGGAAGCTAAACGCTAAATAACTATAGCTTTTGGGTTGAGCGTAAAATATTAAAGCTTTACCCAAGAGAAACAGGTTTGGGATCAAGACCATGCAGCGGTCAGTCTAAACACCTTCATTGGGTTGAGACTGACTTTTTTTTGGGTATTGGGGGACGGGTTTAGATCAATTGTTGATTGTGGCACGCATCTGTGGTCAAATCCATACCGTAACGACTGACGATGGTGTTACCCGCAACCTGGTAGGGACACGGCACGATCAATATTTCGGGTTGGACAACCAATGTTTCACATGCCGTGTCCCTAGTTTTCCAACAGGTTATTGGATCAATTGTCGATTATGGCACCCATTGTTGGTCAAATCCATACCGTAACGACTGACGATGGTTTTACCCGCAACCTGGTAGGGACACGGCACGATCAATATTTCGGGGTTGACAACCAATGTTTCACATGCCGTGTCCCTACTGTTGCAACAGGTTATTGGATCAATTGTCGATTATGGCACCCATCTGTGGTCAAAGATGCCCCTACAAATTCACCCAATCTGAATTGTTTGCAGCGTTTTGAGCGACTCCTCCACATGCCCTTTGAAGTTGAACTGGGAGTTAAAAATATGCTGCACAACTCCATTTGCGTCAATTACGTAGGTAACTCGCCCTGGAAGCAAACCTAAAGTAGCGGGAACTCCGTATAGCTTCCGGACTTGGTTGCCAGTGTCGCTCAATAATATGAAAGGCAGTTGGTATTTGGTGGCAAACTGCTGGTGCGAGGTACTTGAGTCGCCGCTAATGCCGATCACTTCTGCACCCGCAGTTTTGAAGACTTCATAGCTATCTCTAAATGCACAGGATTCGGTGGTACATCCTGGGGTGTCGTCTTTTGGGTAAAAGTACAGCACGACGGATTTTTTACCTTTGAAGTCCTTAAGGCTGACGGGTTCGCCAGTTTGGGAAGGAAGGGTGAAATCGGGAGCGACATCTCCTACTTTTACTGCCATAGCTGCTAATCCCTGCAACCTGAGACGAATGTTAACTTTTGTTATGGTATCGCGCTCGCCACAACCAAGGCTACCGGCATCAGTAGTTACCCTATGCTTCTCAGGCATCATTTTAGTATTTTAAAGTACTATTATTTCTAAGTATACTTAATTCCGAATAATTAAGGCGAGAATGTCCGATAGAGGCTATAGATATTACATAATAATCATTTCATCTACTTAATTAGATTCGCGTAAAACCTGAAAAAAACAATTTGAGCAAATTTAGGTGGAATAACGTTGGTAATTTAAAAAACCAGTGGCTAGATTGAAAAGGTGTCCATCAATAACGAAGTTGAATGAAAGCACAGCTATTAACAGGTCTAACCGTCGCCGCCGCAGTTGCAGGCGGAATCGCAACTGCTGAAATTGCCAACGCCAACACGCTGACGCGCCGTACGGTGTACCAACAGACCCAATTTGATCTAAACAACGTGCCGACCAACTACCTGGATCAAGGTTATGGTCGTACAGACATTCTCAATTCAATTATGAGTATCGAACAGTTCAGCCCCTCGCAAGGTACGCTCAGAAGCGTAAAGATCAACTTTTCCGGAGATATTACTGTAGATGGAGGTTTAGAAAACAGAGATGCGCGATCGCAGACAGTTACAGCCAATCTTTTAGGCGAACTGGAATTAAAATTGCCTAATGGTACATCTTTATTTGATTTGAATCCAACTAACTCGCGTACCTTTGACAATGTCAGCAGATATGACGGAAGGCAAGATTTTGCGGGTAATTCTGGGAGGACGTTTGAGGGACTAACCGCCAGCGGATCCGGAGAGAGAACCTTCACCGATAGCAGCTTCTTGCAGCAGTTCATGGGTAATAGCGTCATGAACTTCATGTTTTCAGCTACAGCCACCTCAAGTTTTACAGGCTCTGGAAACTTATCCACTTATGTGGATACATTTGCTAGATCCGCGCTCATGGTGACATACGAATATGAGGAACTCCCTCGCAAAATCCCCGAACCTGCTACTACTCTTGGTCTTGGTTTAGTTGCTGGACTGGGGTTGTTGTCGCAGAAAAAGAAAATCTGGAAAAAGGCTTAATCGAACCCCCCTAACCCCCCTAACCCCCCTTCCCTTGTAGGGAAGGGGGGAATTTTTTGTTTTCAGGACTGACCCATGACGAGTAGGGACACGGCGATCGTAAAATCTTCTCTTGTACAGAATCAGGACTGACCCACGACGATCTTAGAAACCGGGTTTCTAGGAAACCCGGTTTCTTGGCGTCAGTCTCTCATACAGATCCCCCCAAACCCCCTTAAAAGGGGGGGACGGGAAAATATAACTTGCTTCGCTTTTAGAGAAGGGGGAAACGCTGCACAATGCTAATTTTTGTGAGGAACTGGCGATCGCCAACCCAATGCTACACAGATCGGTATTTACGTAGAAATCCTCATCATCGCTCCCCCACTGGCAGTTAAATAAGCATTTCTACTTAAATATCCTTAACTATACTTAAGAGTAAATCATTAAAATTCGACGGATTATTTGTGAAGATTTAGATAATACGGATTCGGAGCTATCTTGAGTTTAAGTATTTTACGTAGAAACTGAAGCGACTAAATTTATAAAATTTCACAAAAAAATAGTTGTTTTTAAACAGAAATTGCTCTAACTTGGCAACAAGGATAAATTTTTGATGAAGCGGCTGAGAAACAAGCTCAGGACTTACGCACGACGCTCGTAGAAACAGGGTTTCTGCTTAGATCTCTGGTTGACAAAACGACGATTTTTCAAAGAAACCTGGTTTCTTTGCGTAAGTACCGCAGCTTAAACTCACAGTCAGCAAGCTTCAGATTTTCCAGGTGTGCATCTGCATAGAGAAATAGTAGTCTTGCGGATGACAAATTTATGAAAGCATCACTTTTAACAGGTTTAACTGCTGCAACTGCACTTACAGGCATTTTGGCTACTTCTGATATTGCTAACGCGGCTATTTTCACCACGCCGCTGCAAACCGCTAATTACCAACAGACTGCCTTCGATCTGAATAACGTGCCTCAACCCTTCCTGAGTCAGGGTTATGGTCGTACAGATATCATAGACGCGCCTCTCACGCTTCAACAGTTCAACCCAACTCTAGGTACGCTCAAGAAGGTAACGATAGGATTTTCGGGAGATGTCTTGGGAGATGGGAAGGTTGAAAATAAAAATCAACTGCCGAAAACAATCTCAGTAGATTTGCAGGGAGATCTCAAATTAAATCTAGATGGAACGTCTTTATTTGATGAGTCGTCGGTTGCCTCAACTACGGTGCCAAATCTCGCTCCCTTTGATGGGACTGTAGATTTTACTGGCGCTTCGGCGGGTACAGTTAGTGGACTGCAAGCCTTGGTACCGTTGCAACAGCTGACTTACCAAAATCCCGGCGACTTGTTGCAGTTCATCGGCACTGGCAACCTGGACTTTTTATTCTCAGCTTCAGGCATATCAACGGTTAAAGGGTCGTCCAACATAGCGTCTGAAATCAATACATTTGCCAAAGCGTTTGTCACAGTTCAATACGAATACGAAGTACCAGATCAACCACCGACAAAAGTACCAGAACCTGCTGTTACTCTTGGGCTTGGTTTAGTTGCTGGACTGGGGTTGTTGTCGCAGAAAAAGAAAATCTTGAAAAAGATTTAAGATTTTAGATTTGAGATTGCAGATTTGAATTAAATCTAAAATCTGCAATCTGCAATCTGCAATCTGCGAACGCGAGTGCGGAAGGGAGGCATATCGCTCTCACCGAATTAGCTGTTTCAACTCCCGCCACACCCCTGGTAACTGTTTAGAATTAGACTTGGGTTGGGTAAAAATACCGTAACTGGGGCTGAATAATAACGCCAGTAAAAATAATCCCGATGCAACTAATACAATAGCTGGACCAGAGGGCAAGTTAAAAAAGTAACTGAGATACATGCCGCTGATGCTGGAAAAAATCCCAATCCCTGCTCCTAAAATCATTACCTGATGCAGTCGTTTAACTAACAAATACGCCGTTGCCCCTGGTGTAATTAACAAAGATAAAACTAGAATTACGCCTACTGCTTTCATGCTAGCGACAATTGTGAGGGCAATTAGCACCATCAGGCCAAAATTGAGTAAATTTACTGGCAACCCCGCTGCTTGAGCGCCTAAAGGGTCAAAGGTGTAGAAAAGCAGTTGTTTGTACAACAGAAAGACAACTAATAGAACAATTGCGGCGATGATGGCAGTGTCGCGGACTTCCTCGATGGTGACGCCTAGAATATTGCCGAAGAGGAAGTGATTGAGGTCGATTTTATTGTCTTTTTGGATTAGGGTAATTAAGGTAATGCCGAGGGCGAAGAAAGCGGAAAAAACTATGCCCATTGCGGCGTCTTCTTTAATCGGCGATCGCGTCCTAATCCATGCGATCGCCATTGTACTCACCACCCCGGCAATAAACGCCCCGACAAAGATATTGGTTCCTAGCATAAATGCGATCGCTAACCCCGGTAACACTGAGTGTCCGATGGCATCTCCCAGCAGCGCCAGTCGCTGTACCATTAAATAACTACCCACGACCGCGCACAGAAGACCGACTAAAATGGCGATGATGAGCGATCGCTGCATAAAACCGTACTGTAATGGCTCAATTAATGCTTCTAACATTACTTTATTTCACTTTGGGTAATTGCTAATTGCTAATTGCTAATTGCTAATTGCTAATGGGAGCATTTTTTATGAAATTAGCCGCGACTATACATGATATCCCTAGCAAATTGAGTTTACTAATCGTAAGCCCCAGTAGGTAAGAATCCCAATAATTGTTTTAATTTAGGGCTTGCACTTTCATAACAATGACTTGGCATTTGATAATTCATGAACGGATTATACTTATGACCGACTAGCCTTTTTCCATAAGTCACTTGGGTAATATATCTCGTCACCTTTGAATTATTTCTCGAACCTCTGTGCCAAACTTGGTTATTGAAGCAAACTGCCGCACCCATCGCCCCTAAACAGCTATAAACTATATCTTCATAAGCTGCAATATCCCCATCACAAAATTTGCCAAACAAATGGGAACCCGGTATAACTTGCGTTGGCCCATTTTCTTCACTCAAAACATCATTCAAGTAATAATTTACGGTAAAAGCTAACACGTTTAACCGCAGGTTAGTTAAAGGTTTCCCGTCAAGGGATAGGATATGGGGCGTATCATCTTGATGCCATTTATTGCGATCTAATCCATCTGTTTCTGGAGCAATTTTAAAAGAATTATTGTGGATTACATGAATGACATTCGCATTGGGTATTCCCTCGTTTATCGCATAACCCGGGCCATTTGCTCCTCCGATTAATTGTTCGGCAAAGGTGACAATTGGCTCTAAATCAAACAGATTTAAGTTCGAGTTAGAATGCTCGAACATTCGTTTCATTATCTTGCAAGATGTTCTGGATTCTGACTCACCCACATCCGCAATTAAAGCTGCATCCAGATCGTTTCTCAGCGCCTCGCATTGTTCGGGGGTTAAAACATTGGGAATGACTAGAAAACCATTGGCATGAAAGAATTCTATCCATTCATGCAATTGTTGCTCTGTCGGCAGCTTGCCAGTTAAATATTCAGTCATAATTTTAAGCCGCTTCTGGGGCAAAAAATACCACGTGACCTCCGTAGGCGCGGTAGAGGTTTTCTTGACTCAGCACTTGTGCGCGGGAACCCGCTGCAATTAGTTCAGTATTGAGTAAAATCAAATCGTCAAAGTGAGAGATAGATTCTCCCAAGTCGTGGTTAACAACGAGGACGGTTTTACCTTCGCGGGCGAGGTCGTGAAAGATATCAAAAATTACCGCTTGGGTTTTTTGGTCGATACCGACAAAGGGTTCGTCAAAGCAGAAAATATCCGCTTGTTGTGCTAAAGCTCTCGCTAGAAAGACTCGCTGTTGCTGTCCTCCCGATAGTTGACCGATCGGGCGATCGCTATATTGACTCATTCCTACCCTCTCTAGGGCGTCGGCGGCAATCCGGCGACTGACACTAGAAAAGCGGCGAAACCATCCAGTTTTTCGCACTCTTCCCATCATCACTACATCCCAGACGGTGGCGGGGTAAGTCCAGTCGATTTGCGATCGCTGCGGTACATACGCCACCCGATCTATTTTGTGTACCAATGGTTCGCATTCGTACAGCACAGTCCCGCCAGTCGCCGGAACCAACCCCAACATTGCCTTCAGCAACGTACTTTTACCAGCACCGTTGGGGCCAATTATACCCGTTAACCGACCTGGTAGAATCTCGCAGGTAATATTCCTGAGTGCCTCTACCGCACGGTAGTAGACGCTTAACTGGTTAACCGTAATAATTGCACCTGCATCGGGTGGCACGATTCTCAGGTGACAGACTAACTTCGTCCAATCGGTATCCGGTGAGTCGGTAACAGTTTTCATAATCAGATGATGAGTTGGCTATTCTTTAGCGTATTATAAAAATGAAAAGATTATGAAAACATCTATTAATAGGAGTAATTTACACCATAAGCGAGACTAATAGTGCAACAAAGCAGCAAACGCAGATGGCAAGCGGCAGTTGGGGTTTTACTCGCATTTTGGCTCAATGCCTGCGATCGACAAACCGCCAACCGCACCAACTCAGGGGCAGATAATAAACCAAATGTGGTAGCAACCAGCACTATCATCGCCGACTTGACCGAGCGAGTCGGGCGAGGTGAAATTGAGCTAACCGGAATATTGCCAGCGGGTTCAGACCCCCACGTTTACGAACCCGTACCGAAAGATACGCAGAAATTGGAGAAAGCAAATTTAATTTTATACAACGGGTATAACTTGGAGCCGGGGTTAATTAAACTGATGAACGCGGCGGGAATAAAAAGCAGAAAAGTAGCCGTCGGGGAGGTGGTAAAGCCTTTACAGTTAAAGAAAGATGGCAAAGAAACAGTTCCAGACCCCCATGTTTGGGGAGATGTAGAAAACGCGATTCAAATGGTTAATGGGATTCGAGATGCGTTAATTGAACTGTCACCAGAAGACCGAGAAACATTTACAAAAAATGCGGCGCAACTGAAAAAGGAATTAAAGCAGCTAGATGTTTGGATTGCTCAACAAATTCAAACGATTCCGCCCGAAAAGCGCAAATTGGTAACCACCCACGATGCTTTTCAATATTATGCTCGTGCTTATGGACTTGCGATTATTGGGACATTAATTGGCATCAGTACGGAAGAACAACCCAGCGCTAAAACCGTGCAGCAATTAGTAGAAGCGCTCAAAAAAACGCAAGTACCGGCAATATTTGCCGAAACTACAATTAATCCCGCTTTGATTAATACAGTCGCGCAAGAAGCTGGGATAAAATTAGCGCCGCAGCAACTTTACTCGGATTCAATTGGCGCACCGAATAGCGCCGCCAATAGTTATATCAAAATGATGGAAGCAAACACGCGCACCATTGTAGAAGCATTGGGGGGAAAGTCCGCGCCTTTTAATGCGAATTAACCCCTTTGTAGGGGCACGGCGGGGAATAAATTGTGATTTTTACCCGAGATTGTCTGGTGCCGTGCCCCTACAGCTGTAAATTGATTTCCCGGCAGATTTCCAGTGTAGGGGCGGGTGATATCAATCATTTATGCCATGAGGGACAACTGGTATAAATCCGCCCGGTTTGTAGGGGCACGGCGGGGAATAAATTGTGATTTTTACCCGAGATTGTCTGGTGCCGTGCCCCTACAGCCTGATATTTCAAAGCATTGATGCATGAGGTTTAATTCCCCATACCCCATTCACAATCTAAATCTATCTCAGGGAAGGTTTGTTAGAGTTGCCAACCGCTTTAAGGTAGGATTTACCAGGTTTTAATGATTTTTTGGCAAAATCAAGAGAAAAGAAGTGACTTTCGATTACAGTAAATAAAAATAAAGCAGTTCTCGGTGGGAAGGCAAAAGATGCCTAATTTCGCCACAAGTAAACAAATTTCAGCCGCGACAAGTGCCTTTGCTATCTTTATTGCCTGTCTCGTCCTGGTTGGGTGGGGGTTAGACATAGCTATCCTCAAGAGCGTATTTCCAGGTGCGGCGACGATGAAAGCCAATACAGCCGTTTGTTTTATCTTAGCTGGGTTGTCCTTGTGGTTGACCGGAAGAGGAGGCGGAGACGGGGCGATGGGGGGACGCGGAGATTCTCCGCAAATTGTACCAAGGCCGGAAAAGAAAACGTTACGGCGTTACCGGGTGCTTGTTGCTCAAACCTGCGCGATCGCATCCTCCACCATCGCAATACTCACCCTCAGTCAATACCTCTTTGGGTGGAATTTGGGGATTGACGAACTGTTGTTTCGCGACTCGCCCCTATCTCCAGCAACATCCCATCCAGGGCGGATGGGAATTAACACCGCAATCAACTTTTCCCTCGTGGGTGGGGCGCTTTTGCTATTGCATAAAGGCGAAAGCGAAAGTGGGCAAAAAGATAATTTGATTTTGCTAGCTCAAGGGTTGAGCTTAGGGGCGATTTTAATCGCGGTACAAGCGATCGTTGGCTATGCTTATAAAGTAGAAGTTTTTTACAAGTTCAGCACTTACACTACCTCAATGGCATTGCATACATCAGTAGCGTTTGTAGCGCTGGGTGTAGGGGTGTTATTTGCTCGTCCCGAACGCGGGTTAATCAAAATAATTACTAGCGATTTGAATGGGGGAATAGTTGCTCGTCGCATGATACCAAGCGCGATCGCTCTCCCCCTAATTTTGTGCTGGATAATCTTGCAAGGACAACAAGCAAATTACTACGATCCCGCGTTTGGGATGTCGTTGTTGGCAGTATTGATGTGCGCCATCTATATAGCTTTAATTTGGCGCAATGCCGCGTTTCTCAACCAACTCGATGGCAAGCGTTTTCGCGCCGAAGTAGCAGTGCGGGAAAGCGAAGCCCGCTATAGTATCCTGGCAGAAAACGTACCGGAAATTCTTTTTACCAACCTACCCGACGGTTGGAACGATTACACGAGTCCCCGGTTTTACGAATATACCGGAATGCCGCCCGGATCGGCAGAAGGATTTGGTTGGATGGGCGCACTCCATCCCGACGACGCCGAACCCAGTCGGTTGCAGTGGATGGAATCGCTTCAAACCGGACAGATATTTGAAATAGAGTACCGCTTTCGCCGCGCTGACGGCGTTTATCGCTGGTTTAAAGGTCGCTGTATCCCCCTGCGGGATGAAGGCGGCAAGATTAAAAAGTGGTTCGGTGTTTGTACTGATATCGATGACCAAAAGCGCACCTCGGAACAATTGCGCCAAAGTCAGGAACGCTTGCAGCGGATGGTGGAAACCGCGCAAATTGGCATTGCTTTCGCCAGTTCAACGGGAGAAGTGTTTGAAGCGAATAACGCCTTACTGGAATTGCTGGGTTATACCCGCGAGGAAATGTTTTCCCCAGGTTTGAACTGGCACACCTTGACGCCCCCAGAATATGGCGAAATCAATTTCCAAGCAATTGCAGAACTCGCACAAACTGGTGAGTTTAATTCTGTGGAAAAAGAACTGTTTCGCAAAGACGGTTCCCGCCTTCCAGTTTTAGTTAGCGGTACTCGGATCGATGGCGAACCAGACGAACATGTTGCGTTTATTGTAGACTTAAGCGATCGCAAACGATCCGAAGCCGCACTGCAAGAAAGCGAAGCCAAGTTTAGACGGATTTTTGAATCGAATATTGTAGGCATTTACTTCGGCAATTTTAGCGGTGAAATTAGCGAAGCCAACGATGCTTTTCTAGAAATGTTCGGCTATACCCGAAACGATTTGCAAGCGGGTATTCTCCGCTGGGATAGCATGACTCCACCGGAATACCAAGCACTAGATCGAGAAAAAATTCAAGAACTGCAAACGGCGGGGATTTGCACTCCGTTTGAAAAAGAATACATGCGTAAAGATGGTCGCCGCATACCTATAATACTGGCGATCGCTCTGATGCCCGAAAGAGAAAATGATGGCTATAGCGTTTGCTTCGTTCTCGACATTTCCCAACAGAAACAGATACAAGCCGAATTACAACAAAGCGAAACCCGCTTAAAGATAGCCCTAGAAGCAACAAAGACTGTATGTTGGGAACGGGATCTGACTAGCAATAGCTTAATATTCACAACTAAAGCAAAAGATCCGGCAAAGCTGCAAGTCATCTCATATAGCGAAGAGCTTACCTGGATACATCCCGACGACAGGGAAAAAGTACATCAAGCCAACGAATCAGCTATTGCCAACAAAGGCTATTTTGAGGTAGAACATCGGCTTAGGGAAACCCCAGATCGAGATTGGCGGTGGGTGTTAGCAAAGGGCAAAGTCCTAGCGGATGAAACAGGCAAACCCACTCGTATAATCGGGGTGTCCGTAGACATCACAGAACGCAAAAAAGCAGAATTTTCGATTAAGAGAAGCGAAGAACGGCTGCAACTATTTGTAGAATCAGATTTAATTGGCCTTTCAGCTGGCGATGAGCATGGCAACCTGAGAGAAGCCAACGATGCTTATTTAAAGATTATTGGCTATACCCGCGAAGATTTCTGTGCAGGTAAAGTGCGGTGGAACGAACTTACGCCGCCGGAGTATTTACCGTTAGATTTCGCAGCTATTGCCGAAGCTAGGGCTAAGGGGACATCATCTTATTATGAAAAAGAGTATATCCGCAAAGATGGCACTCGCGTTCCCGTATTGATGGGGTGCGCCGCGTTTGGGGAGTCGGGAGAAGAGTTGATGGCGTTTACTTTAGAGATAAGCGATCGCAAAATTGCTGAAGCTGCTTTACGGCAGAGTGAGGAAAGGTTACGTCTGGCTTTGGAAGCAGGAGAAATGGGAGCATGGGAATGGAACATACAGACAAATGCGGTACACTGGAACGCCATTCAGTATCAACTGTGCGGTATCTCTCCAGACAGGAGAAACTTGAGCGCCGATACATTCATGGATTTGATTCATGCTGAAGATCTCGCTAGCGTTAAACGCGCGTTGAATCAAGCACTCGAGGAAGGCACAGATTATCAAGCTCAATTCCGCATTATTCGAGGCGATGGTAAAATTTGCTGGTTAGTAGGCAAGGGTAGCGTTATTCGCGATCGCAATGGCAAACCTCTACAAATGATTGGGGTTAATTTTGATATCACCAGCAACAAACAAATTGAATCTCAACTGCGCCAACTCAACGAAACCCTCGAAGAACGAGTCAAACAGCGCACCACCCAACTCGAAGCCACCAACAAAGAATTAGAATCCTTCTCCTACTCAGTTTCCCACGATTTGCGCGCCCCCTTGCGCCACATCACCGGATTTGTCGATTTACTGCGAAAACGCCTGGAAAAAACCGCATTAGACGACACCAGTCGCCATTACATCGAAGTCATCGTCGAAGCTACCAAACAAGCCGGTAAATTAATCGACGATTTGTTAGCATTCTCTCGCATGGGACGCGCCGAGATGCGCTACAGCACCGTTGACATGAATTTATTATTACGGGAGGTACAGCACGACCTAGAATCAGAAACCAAAAACAGGGAAATTAACTGGCGAATCGAACCTTTACCGCAAGTAAAAGGCGATTCCTCGATGTTGCGCCTAGTTATCCGCAACCTGCTAGAAAACGCGCTCAAATACTCCCGAACGCGCCCGATAGCAGAAATTACCGTTGCCAGCACCAGCAGCGATGCAGAAGTGGTATTCTTTGTGCGAGATAATGGCGTTGGCTTTGATATGCGCTACGTCCACAAGCTGTTTGGCGTTTTTCAACGCCTGCACAGCGACCCCATGTTTGAAGGCACCGGGGTAGGACTGGCAAACGTCCAGCGCATTATACACCGTCACGGCGGACGGGTCTGGGCAGAAGGCGAACTTGACAAAAGTGCAACCTTCTATTTTTCCTTGCCTTTAAACCCGGAAGCACAACCAGAAAAGGGACTGGGGATTGTGGACTAGGGAGCTTTTTTGGCTCTTGAGTCGGTACAAACGAATCGATTGATGGCAAATTCGCTTTGATTTCTCCTGTTGCGCGCCCTCACCCTTAAGGGTGGGGCTATACAAACTAAGTCCGCCTACGCGGACTGGGAATAATCAAAGATCGCTCCTGTTGCGCGCCTCCACCCTTAAGGGTGGGGCTATACAAACTAAGTCCGCCTACGCGGACTGGGAATAATCAAACCGGATTTCGTATTATTCGTTTCTACTTGACGATAGACTTGTTACTCCTAACTCCTAACTCTTAACTCCTAAATGTTCAGTCCTAACTCTTCTCTAAACGTCGATGGAACTCAAGCGCATCCTGCTGGTTGAAGATAGCTTAAACGATATCGAACTCATCCTTACCTCCCTAGCTGAAAATAACTTAGGCAATGAAGTTGTTGTGGTGCGAGATGGTGAAGAAGCATTGGATTACATATATCGACGCGGCGTATTTCGCCTGCGGCGAGAAGGTAACCCAGTCGTGGTTATGCTCGATCTTAAATTACCCAAAGTCGATGGATTTGAAGTTTTGGGGCGACTCAAATCTGACCCAAATTTAAGAGTGATTCCAGTTGTGGTGCTGACCTCTTCTCGCGAAGAACGAGACTTAGCCCGCTGTTACGAATTAGGTACGAATGCTTATGTAGTCAAGCCGATCGATTTCCACGAATTTGTCGATGTAATCAAAAATTTAGGCTTGTTTTGGGCAATAATAAACGAACCTCCTCCTGGTTCCATGCCTTCCCCACGCAACGAGCGCTCAGTTTAAGGAATAAGGTGATGTCTCAACTACGGTTTCTCTTATTAGAAGATAGTCCCCTCGATGCAGAACTAATCCGCGCCACTTTAACTGAACGCGGAATTGACTGCGAGTTAATCCAAGTCAAAACCCGCCTCGAATTTCAAACAGCCATAGAACAAGGCGGTTTTGACTTAATTTTGGCAGATTATGCCTTACCCGGCTTTGATGGCATCACCGCCTTGGGAATTGCCCAAAATATTTGTCCCCAGATCCCGTTTATTTTCGTTACCGCCACTTTGGGGGAAGAAGTAGCAATTGAAACGCTTAAACAAGGAGCTACTGACTATGTTTTGAAGCAGCGCTTGGCGCGGTTAGTGCCTTCAGTATTGCGAGCATTGCGCGAATCCGAAGAACGCCGCGCCCGCGAACGGGCAGAAGCAGAATTGCACCGTCGCGAGCAAGAGTTTAGAGCTTTAGCGGAAAACTCCCCCGATATGATTGCCAGATTTGATACAAAGTTGCGGCATTTATACGTGAATCCTGCAATAGAACGGGCGATAAAATTACCCAGTGAAGCTATTGTTGGCAAAACACCTGGCGAATTGGGGTTTCCAGAAGAAATTTACGTACCCTTGTTGGCAAGATTGAAGGAGGCGATCGCCACTAAACAAGAATGCTTTTTTGAATTTGAGTATCCTTCACCCGATGGAATTCGTTACTTTGACGTGCGGATAGTACCGGAATTTGCTACCGATGGATCGGTGCAATCTTTGCTGAGCATAAGTCGGGATATTACGCCACACAAACTTTCCCAGCAAGCACTAGAAGCAAGCGAAGCGCAACTGCGACAACAAACAGAAAAACTAGAACAAGCGAATCGCATCAAAGATGATTTTTTAGCCATGCTCTCCCACGAATTGCGTAGTCCGCTCAATGCTATCCTGGGTTGGGCAAAACTATTGCGAACCCGTCAATTCGACCAAGCTACCGTAACAAAGGCGATAGAAACAATAGAACGCAACGCCAAGTTACAAACGCAGTTAATTGAAGATTTATTAGATATTTCGCGCATTATTCGCGGTAAATTAACCTTACAACCTCAACCCACCAGTCTGGTTACGGCAATAGCCGCATCTATTGATACATTACGTCTAGCAGCAGAAGCAAAATCCATCGATTTGCAATTTTTAATTAACGGGGAAAAGAAACTAGGAACTGGCGATTGGGGATTGAGTAAACTTCCCAATACCAAATTTATAGTCAATGGAGATGCCAGTCGCTTACAGCAAATTGTTTGGAATATTCTATCTAACGCGCTCAAATTCACCCCAGCAGGTGGACGAGTAGAAATAGAACTATCAACCGTCAGCAGTAATCAAAATCACCAATTACCAATTACCAATTACCAATTACCAATTACCAATTACGCCCAAATTACAATCAAAGACACTGGGAAAGGCATTGCTGGTGAATTTCTACCTTATGTATTTGAAACCTTTCGTCAAGCAGATGCATCGATTACCAGGCAACATGGCGGGTTAGGATTGGGATTAGCCATTGTGCGACACCTAGTAGAACTCCACGGTGGAACTGTTAGCGTCGAAAGTCCAGGGGAAGGACAAGGCGCAACTTTTACCGTAGAACTTCCCCTGTTGGAGAGGAAAGAGGATAAGGCGGAAAAAGGAGACAAGAAAGACAAGGAAGACAAGGAAGAATTTCCCTTAGCGGGGAAACGAGTTTTAGTCGTCGATGACGAACCCGACACCCAAGAATTTCTAGTTTTTACCTTAGAACAATATGGGGCAACAACTTGTGCCGTTGCTTCAGTTGCTTCCGCACTTGAAGTTATCCCATCATTTCAACCAGATCTACTCCTCAGCGATATCGGGATGCCAAATGAAGATGGCTACAACCTTATCCGTAAAGTCCGCAATCTTGCAGATAAAAGCGCAACGCTTCCAGCTATTGCCTTAACCGCCTACGCCCGCACCGAAGACCGAATTCGCGCCTTAGAAGCTGGGTTTCAAACCCACGTAGCCAAACCAATAGAACCAGAAGAGTTGGTGACAGTTGTTACTAATTTGTTGGGCAGTTATGTTAGTAGTTAATATTGAGCGATCGCCAGGGTATTTAATTATATTTTTTCACCTCTGCCGCACAAAAAACCCGGTTTTTTCAAAAAACCGGGTTTCTTTTACCAAATCAACAAAAAAAACCCTCTCAACGAGGAGAGGATAGTAGAGGAGAACTGGACGCGAAACGGAAAAAAACAGAATTGTTATCAAATTTGGGGTGAATTAATGCCAATCGCGATTGTTAACCCTTTCACCAAATACTTGCGCGAACATCATGCCAAATTTCCAAATCCAACTCGGATAGATAAGTCATAGCACTCTCAATTTCGGGATTAGTTCCCTGTAAATCTAAGTCAAACCAACCATCTCCATTCCCATTCGCTCCCAAAACAGCCGCAGTGATGTTCACCGTCAGATTATAGTTAGACACCAACCGAGAAATTACAGGTTCCTGGTGATAGTGCTTCGGAATTCTGATCCTGATTCGTTTTTGGATAATTTGAATGCCAGCAGGCATAGTATCCTCTCCGTTGATTTGATGTTTTAAAAGCCAAATTTTTAACAACAAATTCGCCAGCTTTTGGTAGCTAACGCTCCAAAATATACGGCTACAATGGCGAGGTTGTCTGCTCTCTATTTCCCAGCAATCTCGGATTTCCCAACTTGGTTCAACTTGGTTAAAAGATTCTTCTCCCCAAGCTTCACCCGCTGTTAACTCTCGTTCAATTCGCTCAAAAAACATCCCCACCTCTCACCCATCTTCAATGGGGGTAATCACAGCGATCGCTTATCAAAAAAAGAAGTAGCAGGTAGAAAAAGGAGCCAACCACCTGCTACTGGCAAGCGGATGTCCAGCTCAACTTATGTCAAAACTTTAACACGTTGTGTAGTTTTTGCGCCCATTGCTAAAGCTGTATTTACCTTTTCGCTCAGGCGTTCGTAAGGACGGCGCAAACTTTGCGTTTCCACTTCCCAAATATAGCCGTGAATCGCGACTTCCTGGGGAATTAATGCAGAGTTCCGCAGCAATTCTACTTGTTTTAAACAAATATCCTCCACATCAGTAAACGTCTTAATCCAAGTAGAAAAAACACCTTTGGGTAACTTCAATTCTGGCAAAGCGGGGTCAATTTCAACCGCATCAACATCAATACCTCTATCTTGCAAAACCTCGCTGAGAAAATCTCCCGAAGCCGTCATCATGCCGCACTCGGTATGGTTGAGTACGATGATTTCTTTTGTGCCAAAAAACTGCGTTGTCAGCATCGCAGACCTAATCGCATCATCTGTTACTAATCCCCCAGCATTGCGGAAAATATGGGCATCCCCTTCCCCAATTCCCAATGCTTTCTCTACGGGTAATCTTTCATCCATGCAAGCTAAAACCCACAACTTCTTGTTGTTAGGAATGCCTAACTGTCGCCGCAACGCCCAATCGCGTTTTTCGTCTAATTTATCGTCGATTTGTTGATACAACATCGCTTTATCTCTCCTAATTCTAATTATTCCGCTGTTCTCTTACCCCAGAGAAAATTCCCCGGCTGCTCGTGTCGCCTACCCCACAAGAAAAAATACCTCTTGTGGGATGGGCATTCTGCCCGTCTGTCAGTGTCTATTTGTTTAATATACGGTAATCCAGTAAAGATACCGTACTTAATGTGAATAATTTAGGAGTATGGCACATCCGAATGGATAAAGCAAGACTTTTACTAAAAAGTTTTGTTTTCCGCTCGGATTACCGTACATAACCGAAATAGCGGTTTTGATCTTGCAGGATAAAGCCGGGTATGCCATACTTCATTTAGTAAATACGGTATTTCGACCAGATTACCGTAGAAAAGAGGTTTACTCAAACTCAGATCGCTGGGAGCGATTTGAGTCGAGGTTGCATTGAGGAATTGCAGATGTTAGCAGTGACAACGGATTCAGAGGAAGCGATCGCAGCAATAAATCGCTGGATTGAGCAAACGCTTTCCTATGGTAAAGATGCAGAAACAGCAATATTAGAAGCAATAGGGGCAGATCCGACTTGTGCTATTGCTCGCGCTTATGCGGCGGCATATTATCTTTCATTAGAAAATGGGATTGGTTGGAAGGAAGCGACTATCCACGTGAAATTGGCACAACAGTACTCGAAAAATATAACTAAGCGAGAAAAGATGTATGTAGATGCGATCGCAGCGTGGTGGAGTAAGAGAATTGACTTAGCGATCGCATTACACGAAGCGATCGCCTCCGAGTTTCCCCAAGATTTAATTTCAGTGCAGCAAGGACAGTACCAGTATTTCTATTTAGGCGATAAAGAAAGACTGCTGAAAATAGCTGAAAAAGTGTTACCTGCTAATCCAAATAATCATTATTTATATGGGATGATTGCCTTTGGGTTAGAACAGTGCCATCGGTTATCCCAAGCCGAAAAAATGGGTCGTAAAGCTACAGAAATCAATCGCCAAAACCCGTGGGCGCACCATGCCGTTGCCCATGTCATGGAAACGCAAGGACGGGTAGATGAAGGCATCGCTTGGATGGAAAGTCTAGCCTCAACTTGGGAAAATTGTAATTCGATGTTGTACACCCATAATTGGTGGCATGTGGCGCTTTATTACCTAGAACGAGGCGACATGGAGAAGGTTTTAGAGTTGTACGATACAAAAGTTTGGGGCAAAGCGAGAAAGGCAACACCTAAAGACCAAGTGGGAGCAATTTCTTTACTGTTGCGATTATAATTGCGCGGGGTAAACGTGAGCGATCGCTGGCAAAAATTGGCGGCTTATTTGCGTCCTCGGATTCACGAACATGCACTGGCTTTTCAAGACTTACACTACATTTATGCCCTGGCACGTACAGGAAGTTCTGAAGCAGTAAGCGAGATGTTAACGAGTATGAAAAAACATGCTAAAACTGCAAGTCGAGCTTGGACTGAAGTCGCAATTCCGGCAGCTCAAGGAATGATTGCTCATGCCCATGGCGACTGGTCAAAAACCGTTGATTTGCTTAAACCTGTTTTACCCAAATTGTCAGAAATTGGCGGCAGTCATGCTCAACGCCAACTATTCGATCAAGTTTACTTTGATGCCCTGAAAGCGACTTCAATGTTGCTCCGAGATCGTTTTGCTATAGTATAGTTGTGACTGGGGTAATTGGTAATTGCTAATTGGTGATTGCTAATTGCTAATAGGTAATTGGGAATTGGTAATTGGTTTTCTTCCCATTACCAATTACCCATTACCCATTACCCATTACCAAATAGTAGATTTGCGCGATCGCATCATAATCTCTTGACTGCACCGCCGCAAAACGTTGCACTCCTGCTTTTTCCATCGCTGCTAACAACTCTGCATCGGGCGTCAGCAAAGCAGACTGAATGCGATGAATATATTCTGCACCAAGATCGACCTTAGCAACGACAGGCGGCATCGGATTTGGACCAATTGAATCCACTACTCGCAAATCTTGAGACAATTCAGGAAAATCGCGCAGTTCTTGTTCTAAAACAGTGCTATCAATCGCGGCAAAATCGGCTTTTCCTTCAACTATCCAACGAATTGAACGCTGATGGGAACCCGATTGAATCGCTTTGCCAATGAAATCAAAAGCATATCCACTTTGGAACAAATGATAATACAGTAAATTGTAGCCGCTGTTCGATCCTGGGTCGTTATAGCACCAGATTTTACCTTTTAAATCTGCAAAATTGGTGAGATTGCTGGCAGCATTGACAATCACATCCGAAAAATAAATCGGACGATTTTGATAGCGGGGAGAACCCATTACAGGCGCAACCACTGGTTGCAACTGATTCGGCACCATTTGATCGTACCGGATGAACGGCAAACCACAGATAAATGCCAGCGCGAATTCATCTTGCGCTCGCATCAAATCTAGCAAAGGATCGGACTCACCTGAGATAATTTGCGTCTCTATTTTTAGATATCGCCCCAAGTAAGCTGCAACAGCTTCATAGAACCAAAACCAATTGGGAGCGAGATAGGAAACAATTTTAAAATTCATAGGTTTATATTGAATAGGTAACTCAAGTTGCTAGTTATCTCTCTGGGAGCGGCTAATGGCTAATGGCGTTACTAGGCTCTGCCGTGGTCACGAGGCTAATGTCAGTAAAAATCCTATATTAGCAATTAGCAATTAGCAATTAGCAACGGCAAAGTTTATAACTAGCAACTTGCGTTAGGTAATTGGTAATTGGTAATTGGTGATGGGTAATATCATGTCCTATGCAATCGGTTGCATCAGGGAGGCGCGGGTTTTAGGGGCGGGTTTAACGAGAGCATCACCTTTGTTTCTTTGTAGAGAAACCCGGTTTCTTTCCACAGAATGATTGGTAAAACCCGACCCTACTACCCATTACCAATTACCCATTACCAATTACCCATTACCAATTACCCATTACCTACAATTTATCCAACCACTCATCCTCAGCTTCTTTAAACAATGATGTGCTGAGATAGCGTTCGCCAAAACTAGGTTGTATCATCACGATCAAGCGACCTGCAAATTCCTGTCGTTTGGCGACACCAATCGCAGCATAAAGTGCAGCACCCGCAGAAATACCAGATAGCAATCCTTCTTCTTTAGCTAAACGACGACTGTAAGCGATCGCATTCTCATCGCTGACTGTAATCACTTCATCAATCAATTCTTTTCGGTAAACTTCTGGGACAAATCCCGCACCAATCCCTTGAATTTTATGAGAACCTGGAGTGCCGCCCGATAGCACCGGACTGTTGGCGGGTTCTACTGCGATCGCCTTAAATTCCGGTTTGCGCTGCTTGATAACTTCCGCTACTCCTGTAATTGTCCCCCCCGTTCCCACTCCGGCAATTAAAATATCTACCTCACCGTTGGTATCTTCCCAAATTTCAAGGGCGGTCGTTTCCCGATGCACTTTCGGGTTGGCAGGGTTGCGAAACTGCTGCAACATATACGCATTGGGTGTCGCCGCGACAATTTCTTCCGCACGCGCGATCGCTCGTTTCATCCCTTCCGACCCTGGCGTTAGTTCCAGTTCGGCACCATAAGCTTTGAGCATGGCGCGTCGTTCCTTGCTCATCGTATCCGGCATTGTCAGAATCAGGCGGTATCCTTTCGCCGCTGCTACCATCGCTAAAGCAATCCCCGTGTTACCAGAAGTTGGTTCCACCAAAACGGTTTTTCCCGGTTCGATTAAACCCTCTGCTTCTGCTGCTTCCACCATGCTGACCCCAATCCGGTCTTTTACCGAAGCAGCTGGGTTCATGCCTTCCAGTTTGACAACAATTTGAGCCAATGCTCCCTCTGATTGGGGAATTTTGTTTAACCTCACTAAAGGCGTGCGTCCTACTAACTCTGTGATACTGTCAGCTATCGCCATAAGTTTCTCAACCGGATATTATCTCTTGATTTTTAAATTACTGTATCTTGATCGGGTTTTTGTATTTTTTTAAGAAAGTTCACAGATTCCCCCCGTTCATTTGTTTCTTTACAATAAAGCGGCAAATTTGTCAATAAAACTTGCGCGAGCGCTATAGAATCAAATTGGGTGACGGACGGGAATCTGAATGAAAAATTCCGTTCCTTGTCCCGGTGCTGACTCGCACCACAACAAACCCTGATGTTTATCCACCACAATCTGATAGCTGATGGATAGTCCCAATCCGGTTCCTTTTCCTACAGGCTTTGTGGTAAAAAAAGCGTCAAATAACTTATTTTTTACCTGCTCTGTCATCCGATTACCGTTATCAGCAATTCCCACAGTTATATATGATGATATACCCAAGCTTGCCAGTATTTTTCAGGCGTTTTATAATCTGGTGTCAGTAACAGTTGGATTAACCAGCGGCGATTTTGAATGTTAACGATGCGAGTGCAACCGCTTTGAGCGGGACAATCAGCTTTTTCACCAATTTTAAACTTGTTTTCCCCGTCAGGAACTGTTACCACTTGTTTTGTACTGGTTTGGTAAAAAGCTAAAAACCTTTCACCCTGTGGATTTGTTAGATTCGCCATCTGAGGATGACTAATAACGCAAGTTGCTAGTTACATCAAGCGGTACGGGTAATGGCTAATCGCTAATGGCTAATGGGTAGTTGTCAAGAAGGCAAAAGCCTGTTAACCCAATTAGCAATTAGCAATTAGCAATTAGCAATTAGCAATTAGCAATTACCGCTGTCACAAGTTATAACTAGCAACTTGGGTTAATAGCAAATATGCTTTTTTCACCCTCACCCTTAAGGGTGGGGCTACACAAACGATGCCCGCCTACGCCAGCTATCTCTCCTGCCCAGATTCTACCTGGAAACGCCAGTCATATAGGCTCCCGCCTCCAATTAACTAACCCGAACCTTTAAAGGGATTCACATAAAGTGCATCCTGACATTCTCTCCCCACTTCCAACTGACAATCCGAAAGGGGATAAGCAACGCACAACAGTACATAGCCAATTGCAATTTGTTATTCTTTAAGACAAATGGCTGAGGTTTGCTGTACTTTACCCCGAATTAATTTAGCGGCACAAGTAATACAAGCACCGTAGCGACAGCCTACAGGTAAGCGCAGTCCGGCTTGTTCCACTGCATCCAAAATGTATCTATCTTCGGGTACTTCTATTGTGAAGTGGGAGCGATTGATTAATTCAATGCGATGGGTTTTTATCATATTTAAACAAAGTTGCTAGTTATAACTATCATGGGTTTAAAAATTGCTAATCGCTAATTGCTAATTGCTCATGGGAATATTTTCCGGATCTACCATTAGCCATTAGCTATTAGCCATTAGCTATTAGCAACCCTAAAAAGGTAACTAGCAACTTACGTTATTTATTAAACCCAAATATCCGAAGTACAATCGCCTCCTGGATAGCCCATTTCGTGAGCGCGAGACGGCGCATTGGGTTCGTCACCAAAATCAACGTAAAAGTCTGGATTTATAGAAAGTCCGCCCTGGTTGCGATCGCAGTCAATTTGCAACAGATAAGAACCCTTTTTCGCCTAGTCTGGATAAAACTGATTATCCCAAGTACTAAACAGCGAATTAGTCACATACAGCCGCTTGCCATCCAAACTCTACTGCAACATTTGCGGCCCGCCGAACAATTTTTTACCTTTGAATTCACCGCTTTTATCTAACAGTCCCCCACACCAAACTTGCCCGGTCAATTTAGGATTTGCCGGGTCGCTAATATCGTATTGGCGAATATCGCCGTGCAGCCAATTAGAAAAATAAAGATAGCGGTCATCCAAAGAAATCAACAAATCCGTAATCAGCGAAGGCACGGGATTTGACCAACCTTCTAATTCAACTGAAGGTACATCAACTGCTTTACTAACTTGCCAATGTCCGTTATTTTTGTGCCAGTGCCAAATATTACTGCTCGGTGCCGCTCCCACATATCCATGCGTGCTGTCTGGATTGTGGTGAAAGCGAACTTCTAACGGGATTAAGCCTTCTTCACCCAAGTCAATGCTTTGGACAATTTCCTGTTTCTGCCAATCCCAAAAATAAAGTTGGCGACCGTAATTTCCAGCCGCAACATCCTTGAGGTCAAAGCCAGGATAAAAGGTTTTAGGTGCGGCCCATTCGCTGCTGACCATGATGTTGTGGCGTGGCTGATACCAGAAGTCATAATTAAACTTCATGACATCGTTAAATTTTTCCCAACGACCGATAATATCGAAGTTTTCATCTAATAGCAAAAACCCACCGGGACTGTTACCTTCCCCGTCTCCCAACATCGATATCATCACTTGACTGTTTGCCAGACAGTGAACGGTGTGGGGAGCGGAGAGATTGGTTTTAGTTTTAATTTCTTCTGGTTCGATTACTTTATGAATTTTAGGTGCTTTTGCTTCAGCCGTATCCACAATATAGATGCGGCTGGAACGAATTCCTGGAATGACTAAAAACCGGCGATATTTGGTTGAGTCTCCGTGACAAGAACTACAGGCATTCCAACCAAAATGGTGCAATTCGTCGCCAATATAGGGCATTGGTAGACGATGAATTATTTGCGAGTAGGTAGGAGATTCTGGATCGACATCAACAGTTGCTAAATAGTCAGGTGCTTCAATTCCCGTCCCGGTATAAAGGGCAATAGTATACAGCAGTTTCTCTCTCTCTGCTTTCATTGCTGCTTCCGGCGAAGCATAACCAGGGCCACAACATGCATGTGCCATAGTTTCACCTCATGGCGATCTCGCCTACTTTTGCTTATTATACGGTATCTCTACCGATTTACCGTGCTTTTGCCATCCAAGACTTCAGGGGCAGCAAAAGCCCCTTTTTTCAGGTGAGGTCTAATTAAAGCACCTTCACTTTTTCACTCACTGTGTTAGGGATATGAAATTTCAGTTTAGTTCGTTCTTTTCTGATTGCTAAGGTAGTCTGGTTTTCTTTGAAAGAAGGAAATAACCCAAATACAAGCTTATGCAGTTGCTGCTTCAGCGTAGGCTGTTTCATACTATCCACTATACTGAAGTAGTATTGGCGTTCAATTTCATATCCCAGTGGTGTCAGCATCTCTATTATTTCAGCTCCTGTATATTCACGCCAGTGTCCGTTCACAATCAGAAGATCGTTAGGATCTAACTGCTTGAAATAGTCATCTATTGGTTGGAGCATTGAGTGGCCCAAAAGAAATTTTAATCGATTGCGATAATATGCTAAGTTAGGTAAGGAAAGGTAAAAAAGAGAGTTAGGAGTTCCGATTCGATTAATTTCTTTGAGCAAGGGGAGAGGATTAAAATTGAGATGTTCGAGGACCTCACACATAATTATTACATCAAAACGTTCATCGTTAAATGGTAATATGTAGTCCTGAAGTCTCACCTCAGCCATTTCAATTCCGTAACGACCAAATCGTTCTTTTTGCTCGGACATCGACATATATTCAGGAATATCCGCTGCACAAACGCGAAAGCCAAGCTTAGAGAGACATATACTGACAATTCCGAAGAAGGCACCAATTTCTAAAACTGTCTCTACCCGATGCTCTTCGGCAAATTGAACAATATCTTTAATGGTCCGAACATATTCGTGCCGATGTGCTACAAGATATGCGGAATTTTCCGAATAATTCTTCTTAATCCCAAAAGGATCGAGTTCAAAAAATTTAAATTCTTCTTCCATTATAGAATTAACAAGTAAATCAATATTATTCATCGCCAAACCTCAATTGGTTATCAAAACACAAAGTAAAGTTTACAGATCGCAATTTACCCAAATGAAGAATATTTGGGGGATTTCACAGGTCTGTTTTTTTGCATAAGCTTGGTTATAAATATACACCATTTCCACGCTCGCTGGGAGAAAAACAATGGCTACAAACCAGCCAGATATTGATATTGCGCCGTTGATCGAACATGCGCTGCTCATCCCCACCGCCACCCCAGAGCAAGTGCAGCAGTGGTGCGAAGAAGCGGAGCGGTATAAATTCGCAACGGTGTGCCTGTATCCAGTCCACGTGCGCCAAGCCGTTGAGTTACTCCACAACAAGAAACCCAAAGTTTGTACGGTAATTGGTTTTCCTTCGGGTGCGACGACAAGCACCGTAAAGCTCTACGAAGCGCAAGAAGCCGTGGAAAATGGAGCAGAGGAACTGGATGTGGTGATTAACCTGGGTTGGTTGAAAACCGGGAAAACCAAGGAACTGCACCGGGAAATCGCCGAAATTTGCGCGGAAACTGGGAAAATTGTGAAAGCGATATTAGAAACCGCTCTATTGACAGAGGCAGAAAAACGACTGGCGGCGGAAATATCTATGGATGCAGGGGTAGCGTTTTTGAAGACTAGCACCGGCTGGTCAACAGGCGCCACCGTGGCAGATGTAAAACTCCTGCGGGAATTGACCAGAGGCAATATCGGCATCAAGGCATCCGGGGGAATTCGCACCTTAGAGCAAGCGCTGGATTTAGTTATGGCGGGTGCCACTCGACTAGGAACCTCGAAAGGGCCAGATTTAATCCGTCAACGCGATAATCTGGATAAGGAGGTAATCGGTAATGGGTAATGGGTAATCGGAAAAATACTTGCCAATTGCCAATTACCAATTACCAATTACCAATCGCCCAATCTCATGAGTCGCACGTACAAAGCAACCGGAATTAATCTCAAGAGTATGCCCCTGGGCGAGTATGACCGCCTGCTGACGATTTTGACGCGGGAATTTGGTTTAATTCGGGTGGTGGCTCCAGGGGCGCGCAAGCACCTGTCAAAGTTGGGTGGAAGGAGTGGGCTGTTTGTGGTAAACGAGTATCTGGTAGCCAAGGGGCGATCGCTCGATAAAATTACTGAAGCAGAAACATTAGAATCCTACCCAGCTCTTAGTACCGACCTGCTGAAACTCTCAGCGGGTCAGTACCTAGCCGAAGTCGTCATCTACCACGCCTTGAGCGAACACCCCCAAGAGGAAATATTTTACTTGCTCAGCGAACATCTAAAACGGTTAGAGCAGTTGCCCAAAACAAGTGGTGACCATCGCCCATACTTAGTTTTGGCTCACCTAGCTCAAGCAGTTTTCCACCTGCTAGCCAATGCCGGAATTGCCCCCCAAGTAAAGGCTTGTTGCATCACCAAGTCCCCCCTAGAGCCAGATTTGAGGCAGCCAAACTGGCGCGTCGGATTTTGCCCCTCATCGGGTGGAACGATAAAAAAAGAGGGGGAAGCTTCCTCTCCCGTCTCCCAACTCCAACTAAACGCCACCGAGTTGACATTGCTTCAGCAGCTAGCTTCCCGCTCCCTGCCTCAGTTACAACCAAATTTAAGCCAGCAGGAATCTTCCTACTTAAGCTGGCTTTCCGTAGAGCGGATTTTGCGTCACTATACTCAATATCACTTTGGGCGGATAATTCGCTCTGCCGCTTTGATAGATAACTATTTTGACTCCCTGCCGACTTCAGAGCCTCATGCTGCAACAGTCTGATCCCGATTTAAAAACAAATGTTTGCTCCCCAAGCCACAAAAGCAACTCCCATCCAGCAAGAGTAGCTTCTGGTGCCACACCGACAAACTATCACACCAAGGTTGACCAAACTGGGCGTTCTCGCGCTGACTCAAAACCAAGCAATCCCCCTCCCAGTGGGTCATCCCAGGCTATCAAGAGCCATTTTGAGCCAGCTTCCGTCTCGCAACCGGGGGAGGTGTCAAAAGAAATACAAAGGGAAGATACACTAGACACCAGCTTATCCCCAGAAACTACCAACGGCGCTGCGACACCCCCGAAAATTCCGCTTAGCGCTCAAAACGAAGCCGCGCCAGAACAGGGATTTTTGCCGGTGCTGAGAAATCGTAACTTTTTAGCGCTCTGGAGCGGTCAGGTATTTTCCCAACTAGCAGATAAAGTATACCTGGTGCTGATGATCGCGCTGATAGAAAGCCACTTTCATAGCGGCGATCGCACGATCAGTGCTTGGGTATCGGCAATTATGATCGCTTTTACCATCCCAGCGGTACTGTTTGGTTCCCTCGCCGGTGTATTTGTAGACCGTTGGTCGAAACGCGCCGTCCTGGTGGCAACCAATCTTTTACGCGGTGGCTTAGTAGTCGGGGTTCCCCTGCTGCTGTGGCTTTCACAAGGATGGGGAACCATCTCCGGACTGCCAGCAGGCTTCTACCTGCTACTATTGGTGACGTTTTTGGTTTCCACCCTGACCCAGTTTTTTGCCCCCGCAGAACAAGCCGCAATTCCGCTAATTGTAGAACGGCGACACTTGCTCTCGGCAAACTCGCTCTACACCACCACGATGATGGCATCGGTGATTGTAGGATTTGCCGTAGGTCAGCCTGTATTAGACCTGGCGGATAGTTTGATGGCTTCCGTGGGTATAGGAAATGGCAAAGAATTAATCGTAGGTGGGAGTTATGCGCTCGCAGGTGTATTACTTTTACTGCTCAAAACCAACGAAAAAACTAAAAGCGATCGCGAAGCTCCTCATATCCTAGAAGACCTACGGGACGGACTGCGTTACCTTAAACACACTCGCCGCGTCCGTACTGCACTAATCCAATTAGTGATTTTATTTTCCATATTTGCCGCCTTATCCGTTCTGGCGGTTCGCCTCGCCGAAGTGATTCCGGGACTTAAACCTTCCCAATTTGGCTTTTTAATGGCAGCAGGGGGCATCGGTATGGGCGTTTCTGCCGCAATTTTAGGTCACTTCGGTCAGGGAGTTTCCCATACCTGGCTGAGTTTAGTTGGCTCTAGCGGCGTCGCAGCCGCGCTGATCGGTCTGGCCTTACTGCCACACCAACTGTGGATCGTACTGCTGTTGGTGATGCTTCTGGGAGGCTGTGGCGCCCTCGTTGCCGTGCCGATGCAGACAACCATCCAAAAAGAAACCCCGCCGGAAATGCGCGGTAAAGTATTTGGGCTGCAAAACAACGGGATTAACATCGCCCTCACCTTACCATTGGCTTTAGCAGGCGTCGCCGAGACATTGTTTGGGTTACAAGCAGTTTTTCTGGGATTAGGGGCGGCGGCGATCGCAGGAGGACTCCTAACCTGGTATATTTGCCGTACAAGCTCCAACGTCAGCAAAAGCTGATAAATATGGCTAATGGCTAATGGCTAATGGCTAATAGCTAATGATATTACTTGTCAAAAGTCAACCGCGACAACTGACAATTACCCATTAGCAATTAGCAATTAGCAATTAGCAATTACCCATTACCAATT
This sequence comes from Microseira sp. BLCC-F43, assembly GCF_041929235.1. Taxonomy (NCBI): domain Bacteria; kingdom Bacillati; phylum Cyanobacteriota; class Cyanophyceae; order Aerosakkonematales; family Aerosakkonemataceae; genus Microseira; species Microseira sp. BLCC-F43. Next base: position 18,941 of record NZ_JBHFNP010000024.1, on the reverse strand, counting down.
ACCCATTACCAATTACCCATCACCAAGACTTGAATGCATATCGCTTGGCTTGGAAAAAAATCACCCTTTTGCGGCAACGTTACCTACAGTCGGGAAATAACCAACGCTCTGCTAGACAGAGGACATAAGGTTAGTTTCCTCCACTTTGCTACTGACGAATCCGACCCGGAAAATTGGCCTGAGTGTCAAGAAGTTTCCCTACCCTTCTTGTATAAATCTCAGGTTTATACAATTCCTACACCAAAATCGGGCAAAGTTTTGATGGACTCTTTGCGAGACTTAAAGCCAGATTTGGTACATGCTTCGTTAACGCTTTCGCCGTTAGATTTCCTCCTCCCAGAAATCTGCCAAGAGTTAAATTTACCTTTAGTAGCAACCTTCCACACTCCCTACGCCCGCAAGGGAGCCAAACTCAAATCGGGAACGCAACTGCTAGCCTATCAGCTCTACGCCCCCTTTTTAGCTAACTACGATCGCGTCATCGTCTTTAGCGAAATACAGCGAGAACTGTTGGCGAAAATGAGCGTACCGCCAGCGCAGGTAGCGGTAATTCCCAACGGAGTAGATGAACAAAAATATTCCCCCGGACCTTCTCAATTTAAGTCAGAATTGCCAGCAGAACGCATTTTTGTCTACCAAGGGCGCATAGCCTTAGAAAAAAATGTAGAAGCTTTGCTCAAAGCTTGGCAGAAGGCAAAAATGGGGCCAGAGTGTAAATTAGTCATCGTCGGCGATGGCCCAACTCGCTCCTCATTAGAGCCATTTTACGACTCGGAATACGGCATCTTCTGGCTGGGATTTGTCGCCGACGAGCAGCGACGGATCGAAATTATACGGGGATCTGATGTATTTATTTTGCCTTCTTTAGTTGAAGGACTTTCCTTGTCTCTGTTAGAAGCAATGGCTTGCGGTCTAGCTTGCATCGCCACAGATGTGGGAGCAGATGGCGAAGTTTTGCAAGGGCAAGCAGGTGTAATTATCAATCCCCAGCGGGTGGTAACCGAGTTGCAAACGCTACTGCCTTTAATGCGAGAGCATACAGAATTTACCGCCCGCTTAGGACAAAAGGCGCGTCAGCGGATTTTAGAGCGTTACACCCTCAGCCGCAATATCGCTCAGTTGGAAAAACTTTATATCCAGGTATTGCAGCAACCTCGGCTTCAACTGAGTCGCCGCGTCTGATTTAACGGGTGAAGCTAAGGACCCTCAGGCGCTTGGTGTTGCTCCATTCTAGGTCTTCTAGTTCCCGGAGTGCTTTGGCGATCTGCATTTGGGCGTCTGCTACAAAGACTTGCCAGCAAGCTTCGCCAACTTTTTTATCGGCAAAAACCGCTATAACTTCGCGTTCCCAGGAGAAATTTTGCCAGCGATCGCCTATTTCTGGCACAAAACCATCCTCGTCAGCATATCTCTGAAGTTTAGCGCTGACGGCTCCCAGGGTTGAAATATGAAAGGCCATCGATACCACTCCTCACGAGCAAGGCCAAGTCCCAATCAAAGCACTCAACCCCAGATGTCTGCTCATGCTGAAGCGATTTAGGGTTGTGCTTTTCCTTTTATTTACGTCAAAAGTGTTTTGAATTCTGTATCGTCGTTACCTATTTGACCCTTTTGTCAGGGTTCGACGATATGGCAAAATTATCTGCGAGCGCAAATATTTCAGACTGGTGGAAATTAATCGAGCTACAATTCTTAATGTGCTTCGCCATACATCATCCCACAGTTGATGGTTAGCGAACTCAAAAACTACGAGGTGTTACCGGGTTCCGTATCCGTAAAACTTCAAAGGGTGTGAGGTAAAAAAAATGACCAGATATACTCATAGCGCTTGGTTGGTCAGTCCAGCTCTATTGGTTGCAGCGCTTTTGGTTAGTACGGGGGCAGCAGCAGCAGAAGAACTGTCGCAAAATATACCCCAAACAGGGGAAACCCAACTAGCCCAAGTGTCAGACCTACCTTTATCTGCTCCAGCCAATAGCAGTTTTGAGCAAAGCGACCCCTTGGGGCAAGTAACTTCCGTATCTCAGTTGACCGACGTAGACCCGACACACTGGGCATTTCAAGCACTGCAATCCCTCGTCGAGCGTTATGGGTGTATAGAAGGATACCCAGACCGCACTTACAGAGGCAACCGGGCGCTGACACGCTACGAATTCGCCGCCGGGTTAAATGCTTGCTTAGACCGGATTCAAGAACTAATCGCCGCAGCGGTAGCCGACTTACCGAGTAAAGAAGATATCGCCGCCATCCGGCGGTTGCAAGAAGAATTTGCCGCCGAACTCGCAACCCTGCGGGGGCGCGTAGACTCGCTAGAAGCACGCACCGCCAAACTGGAAGCGCAGCAGTTTTCCACCACCACCAAACTGACGGGAGAAGCAATTTTCGCCCTCACAGATTCATTTGGGGAAGATAACGACAACAATACAGTCTTTCAAAATCGAGTCCGGTTGAACTTAAATACCAGTTTTTCCGGTAGAGATTTGCTGCTAACCCGCCTCCAAGCTGGAAACGGCAATCCTTTAGACTTTACCAACACAAACAACGGCATCGAGTTTATTAACACGACTCGCGAAGGTTTTCAAGCGCATCAAGTGTTTGGCAATAACGGCAACGATATTGTTTTAGACACCCTGTTGTATTCAGTTCCGGTGGGGAATGTCTTCACTCTGACTTTGCTAGCAAATCGCGGTAGGTTTGAAGATTTTACCCCGACTTTGAACCCATTTTTAGAAGACTTTGATGGCGGTAGCGGATCGATTTCTGCCTTCGCCCAACGCAACCCAATTTATCGCATCGGCGGCGGACAAGGCATCGGGTTGAGTTTCAAACCAGCGCGGAGTTTAGAAATCACAGCGGGTTACCTAGCGCCTGAAGGATCGAGTCCGTTAGATGGAAGGGGTTTGTTTAACGGATCTTATGCAGCATTAGGACAAATTACTTGGACTCCTATCAGTCGTTTTGGCATCGCCGCTACCTACAATCGCGCTTACTTTGGTAGAAGAGAATTTGGGTTTGATAACGGCGCACTCAACGGCATTGGCAATGGTTTTACAGGCACAAATTTAGCCAACCTAATTGGTACTGGAAGTCCGGTTACTAGCGACTCGATAGGCATTCAAATGGCGGCGCGCCTTCATCGCCACGTTCAACTAAATGCTTGGGCGGGTTATACCAATGTACACCTGATCGATGACGATATCGATGGCAAAATTTGGAATGGTGCTGTTGCTTTAGCATTCCCCGATGCAGGTAAGCGAGGAAATGTGGCTGCACTTGTTGTGGGAGTAGAACCTTATCTGACCAATCTTGATGAACTCAATGATTTATTTAAGGATGATATTCCTTTTCACGTTGAAGGCTTCTACAAGATTCAAGTGACAAATAACATCTCTATTACTCCTGGTGTAATCTGGCTCACAGCGCCTAATCAAGATGCCGATAATGATGACATCATCATCGGTACAATCCGAACCACATTTAGGTTCTAACGCAAGTTGCTAATTGCTAATTGCTAATTGCTAATTGCTAATTGGCATCTGGCTAATTTAGCATTTTTCCTGACATAGCGATTAGCCGCAGGTTCTAGAATAGATAGATTTTGGATGCAAGGATTTTGGATTGCAACCGAAGTTTTGTTTAATCGAAAAAATCTAAAATCTGAAATATAAAATCTGAAATAGCAAATTCATCGCTCAAAATTAACGAAAAAGGAAATAATTGAGTCATGACCGATAACCGCTTTTTAGGAGAGCCAAAATTTTCTGAGTTCTCCAAGATTTTTGGTTTGCCAGAACCCCCCACTGCTGGGGAAACGCCAGATACGGCGTTGAATCTGGGGAATCTTAGCAGGAATCGCACTGTTGGCGGTTTTGTGGGGGATGCAGAACCGTTTGATTTTTATCGCTTCAGCGTCGATGGATTGAGTAATTTCGTGTTGAATATGAATAACCTGAGTGCAGATGCAGATGTATATCTGTACCAGGATGCTAATAACAATGGCGAGATCGAAGTTGATGAGCTGATCGGTAGTTCTGAAAATGCTGGAACTGAGGCAGAACAACTCGACATTCTTTTAAATGCGGGTAATTATATTGTTTCCGTCGAGCAGTTTGAGGGGGATACTAACTACAGGTTGAACTTACAGGCAACGCGCTTGAATGACCCACCAGATCGAGCTGGTAATACCCTGGGTAATGCTCGCGATTTGGGCATTTTGGGTGTGGATGTCAGATTGAGCGATTTTGTAGGAACTGCTGATACCAATGACTGCTATCGCTTTACCATTGACAGAGATAGCCGTTTCGGAGCTTACTTAACTGGCTTAGCTGCTGATGCGGATATAGAACTGATTCAAGACATCAACAACAATGGGTTGGTGGAAGATAATGAAGTGCTGGATTTCTCCGAAGGTGGGGAAACCGAAGCAGAATATCTGAGTGTGGGAAGATTGGCATCGGGGACCTATTATGCGCGGGTGTCGCAATTTGAGGGCAATACAGCTTACCAGTTGGGGTTGTTCGCCGATCCTGACAGCGCGATCGCACAAGAAGTATTCCGTACCATTAGCGGCAATCAAACGATTCAGGAGACGTTAGAAAGCAGCGATTCAGACAATCGGGATCGGGTTGGCAGTTTCGCAGATGAATATCTGCTAACTGATGTTAGAGCTGGTCAGGAAGTAACGGTTAACCTCAATTCGAGCGAGTTCGACACTTATATCCAAGTAGTAAATATCATCACCAATGAGTTGATTGTCGAAAATGATGATGTCTCGGATGACAACACTAACTCTAGGCTGACTTTTACCGTAGAACCCGATGCAGAGTACGCGATTCGGGTAACGAGTTTTGACCAAGATGCCGAAGGCGTGGGGAATTACACGCTAACTACTAGCACCAGTAGCCCGATTGTAGGTGCGATCGCTCCCGATCAAACTATCAATGGCACATTAAGCAAGACCGATTTGCGAGATGCTGGAGACGAAGGTAGCTTTAGCGATGACTATCAGTTAAACGGAATTAATGCGGGTGAGATAGTCCAAATTAACCTCAACTCGGCTGAATTTGATACTTACTTACAACTGGTCAATGCAGCGACGGGACAAGTTATTAGCTTTAACGATGATGCGAACCCGGATACAATCAATTCTCAGCTAACATTTACCGCCGCAGCTGGGGTAGAATACCTAGTTCGGGTGAGTTCTTACGAAAACGAAGTGACGGGCAATTACACCCTCAGCATTGCACCTCTGCTTTCGTCTGCTCCACCCGATGACACTCCATCTGATGTCACGCAATTTATTAACAACAACTTTAACGATCCGGGACTGCGAAACCTCACCCTGAACCTAGTCGCCGATGGCAGCTTAAATCGCAACGACTTGCTCAGTTTGTTCGATAACTCAGTTAGCGGCGATCGCATAGTCAGTGCTAATGAGTTGAGCGATTTCAAACTCATCGTTAACAACAGTACTCTGTTTAATGCTCCCGATTCTGTCCGCTACCTGACCAATCGAGTAACTCAAGATGCATCCCCCGATTTAGGTGCAGATGAATTTGAGTCGATAGTGGGTCGTTGGTTCCGGGGAACTGAAGCACCAACTGCCATATTCAATCAAGAAGCACGAACCGATACGGGTGAACCGGCTAAAGAGTTCCGGTTACAATACGCCGCTCTCTCTGGCCCGTTGTTTGGTATTAACATTGGACAACCAAGGATTGGTGACATTAACCAAGGTCAATTGGGCAACTGTGCCTTCTTAGCTGCTTTAGGGGCAACGTTTGCGCCGCAATTTGATAATGCGGGCAACCAAACCAGCGCTATCATCAACAACATGATTGTTGACAATGGCGATAACACTTACACGGTGCGCTTTTACAACGACAGAACGTTACAAGCTGAATACGTCACCGTCGATCGGCGCATCGCAGTAGCAACAGTTTCAGACCCAGATGCAGGCATCGAACCAGGAAACATATTTGGTGCCAACATAGCTGGAGAACAGTTAGATCCGCTTAACCCGACGAATGGTGCAATCTGGGTGTCGCTGGTTGAACGCGCTTATGCTCAATATCGACAAGATCCAAGCCAAACTGGTCAACCAGGGTTTAACGCTATTGGTAATGGTGATGGCGTAGCGCCGCCGCTGACTCGCATCACCGGACGACGCGCCACGCAATTTTCCACTGCCAATCTCACCTTCGAGCAAATCCAAACAGCTCTTGCTGGCGGTCAGTTGATTCAGGTAGGCACGCCCGAAGGTGTGAAGAAGACTACAGCGGGTTTGATTGTTGACACTCATGCTTATTCCTTAACCAATGCCTACGTCAATCAATCTGGCGAACAGCGGATTGTGGTACGCAATCCTTGGGGACGGGATGGTTATACCAGCCGAGACGATCGTGACGATGGATTTGTTGACCTGTCCTTCGACGAATTCAAGACCTACTTTGAAGACGCTGGTATCGCTTAATTTGTGAGGCGTAGAAACCGGGTTTCTCTAAATAATACCTTTGCCAATTTTCTGAAACGCGCCCCCAGAAACGCGCCCCCAGGCTTTAGCCTCTTGCTCACAAACAGAGCAACACCTTCGTGGGCTAAAATTTTTGAAGGCTGCTCTGGCAGCCAAAGTTTGTATAGCGACACCATGCGCGGGTGTCGAATGCAAGGCGAAGGTATTATCTAAAGAAACCCGGTTTCTCAATGCTGGCGGAAAACTTCTGCGATTAAATTTTAGTTTTCTGCCAAAAGTCGTCGCTTATTCCCCAGGTACAACCTCATCTAATACTTGCTGGAATTCTGCCAGCGAATTCATTACGATCGCTCTAGTAAAAAGACTTCGCAGTATACCCGAATCGTTTATCCCGTTGATGACATCGACAATAGAACTTGGTACTTCTCCAAACCGAATCTGTAGGAATTGAATGATATAGTTTCGACTCGCTTGGACAATGCCTTGTTCAATGCCTTGTTCAATTCCTTGCTCAATTCCTTCCTCAATTGCCAACCTTTCAATACTGGTTACGTAACGCATTCTATCTGCCTCCTCGTAACTTTTCACTACTTCTTTAAAACCACGAGCCAATGCTTCTGGCAATACCATTATCCAGTCGATAAACCGAAACAATTGCAGAACATCGTCCCGGCTATAGCCTCGTTCGTACAAACTTCTAACCAGGCTTACTTTCCACTGTAAACGACTCTCTGGGTTTTGTTGCGTTGCCTTAGTCTTCAAATGCGCCATCACCACCACCGCGAAGGGATTGGTGTTTTGTTCTAGACTTTCCCATTGCGCTTCGTAGTCCAAAATTTTCGCGGCGGGGAACTCTAAGCTGACGCGACATCCCCCTAGTTCGTAACCATAGCTTGAAGGACGCCAATTTGGTCGTTCGTCTGCCAAAACTGCCAAACTAATCACCCGCTGTTGATGTCGGTCAAATAGGCGGTAATTATATGTGTACATCCGCTTGGCAAACTCGGTATCATATCTGCCTTGGACTTCCACATGCACCAATACCCAAGCTTCTGCGCCATCAAGCAGCCAAACTTTCGCCACTTTATCTACCAAAAGCTTACCAATTTCTGCATCTGGTTCTAGCTGTTGCAGTTCTGTATCCAGAAATTCGTAAGGGCGCGTCCAATCGATGACAGTATAGGCTGAGGAGAAAAAGAACTCCAAAAACTGGGGAAAATATGCCTCTATCACCTCTTTCCAAGGACTATCGTAATCCGTGCGTTGCTCAGTCATAAATTCCTTAATTCTGGCAGCGGAATCATCTATCGTAGCGGGACGGTGTTGCCTCCCTATATTCAACCTGGATTAAATTTTGTTAAGATTGACTCTGGCTATGGAGCGCTAACCCCTCCCAAGTCAATTATTTATCCCACCTGCACACCTGCCCACCTGCACACCTGCTTCCCCGGAGATTCTGAATGCTGCGACTGGAACATATCTGTAAAATCTACCCTACTGGCGAAGTCCTCAAGGATGTTAACTGGGAAGTTAAAATTGGCGATCGCATCGGTTTAGTCGGCGTCAACGGTGCGGGTAAATCTACCCAACTCAAAATTATCGCCGGTGAAATCGAACCCACCGCCGGTGAAGTCATCCGTCCCGCCAGTTTGCACATCGCCTACCTGAATCAAGAATTTGACGTAGACCCCTGTCGCACCGTAAAAGAAGAATTATGGCGGGCTTTCGCTGCAGCGAACCAAGTCCACGAAGCTTTATCCCAGGTGCATCGGGACATGGAAACTGCCACGCCTGAACAGTTAGACAAACTGATCAACAAAATGGATAAGTTGCAGCGGCAATTTGAAGCCCTCGACGGCTATGGGTTAGAAGCCCAGATTGACAAGATTTTACCCGAAATGGGGTTTGAGACGGCAGACGGCGATCGCTTGGTCAGCGCCTTTAGCGGCGGCTGGCAAATGCGGATGGGTTTGGCTAAAATATTGCTGCAAAAACCCGATTTATTGCTCTTAGACGAACCGACGAACCACTTAGATTTAGAAACGATTGAGTGGTTAGAAAATTACCTCAAAGGCTTAACCACCCCGATGGTCATCGTTTCCCACGACCGGGAGTTTCTCGACCGTCTTTGCAACCAAATTGTCGAAACAGAACGGGGCGTTTCTACAAGTTATTTGGGGAATTATTCTGCTTATTTACAACAAAAAGAAGAAGCCAAAACAGCCCAATTAAGCGCCTACGAACGCCAGCAAAAAGAACTGGAAAAACAACAAGCATTTGTCGATAGATTTCGCGCCAGTGCCACGCGCAGTAATCAAGCGAAAAGTCGCGAGAAACTATTAGAAAAAGTCGAAAGAATTGAAGCGCCAATTTCTGATTTAAGAACGCTGCACTTCCGATTTCCGACCGCACCCCGCAGCGGTAGAGAAGTTGTAATCATTAAAGATTTGGTGCATACTTACGACGACAAGATTCTATTTTTAGGGGCGGAATTGTTAATTGAACGGGGCGATCGCATAGCCTTCCTCGGCCCCAACGGTTGCGGTAAATCTACCCTGTTGCGCCTGATTATGGGCATGGAAAAACCCTCGGAAGGCCAGGTAAAATTAGGCGATCATAACGTCATTACCGGCTATTTTGAACAGAATCAAGCCGAAGCTTTAGACCTGTCCAAAACTGTCATGGAAACAATTCACGATGAAGTGCCAGATTGGAATAATGAAGAAGTCCGCACCCTGTTAGGAAAGTTTCTATTTAGCGGCGATACTGTATTCAAAAAAGTTGAAGCACTCAGTGGAGGTGAAAAAGCCCGTTTAGCTTTAGCTAAAATGCTCCTGCGTCCAGCTAATTTATTAATTTTGGACGAACCGACAAACCATTTGGATATTCCCGCTAAAGAAATGCTGGAAGAAGCACTAAAAAACTACGACGGAACAGCAATTTTAGTGTCTCACGACCGCTATTTTATTTCCCAAGTGGCGAACAAAATTGTGGAAATAAGAGATGGGGAGTTTCGGGTTTATTTGGGAGATTATCACTACTATTTGGATAAAATAGCAGAAGAAAAAGAGCAGGCAAGGTTGGCGGCAGAAGCTGCCGAAAAAGCCGCCAAAAAAGCAGCTAAAGATGCTGCCAAAAAAGCCAAAGAAGCTGCTAAGCGGAAATAGTGTTAGCGATCATATCTCTGACAAAAATAGATCGGACGGGCAGGATGCCCATCCCACAAGAAAAAATGATTCTTGTGGGGTAGGCGGGCAGGATGCCCATCCCACAAGAAAAAATGATTCTTGTGGGGTAGGCGCGGGCAGGATGCCCATCCCACAAGAAAAAATGATTCTTGTGGGGTAGGCGTCCCGCCTGCCCCACAATTTTATCGGCAAAAAACTTTTGTAAGAGCTATCAGGCATTTGTCAGGTGAGTGCATCAGGGGTAAGAGTGTCAAATTTTGCTACCGTTGAATCTGTGAACTACATAGAAAAAAGACAAACAGCATGAGGGAGGGCAGCAAATACCAGCCACTCCTCGAATTTCTGCGCGGGAGCAATCAAAACGAAATTATCCTTTCCTTTGCTGAAATCGAGGCACTCATGAACGACACCTTGCCCGACTCAGCGAAGGAAAAACGTGCATGGTGGAGCAATCGCACCAAAGGCGCACTCCAAGCTTCAGCATGGATGGAAGCTGGATATCGCGTTGAGGATGTCGATCTGATCGAGCAGCGTGTTACATTTTGCAAACCTTCTAGCAATTATCAAGTTAAGCGCAAAGGTGACACGGTTCTTTGGAATGGCGTGCTAATCAAAGCCCTGCGCCGTCACATGGGGATGACACAGGCAGAGTTTGCCGAAAAGCTGGGCGTCTATCAGCAAACAGTTAGCCAGTGGGAGAAAGGAGCCTATGAGCCAACCCGCGCTACATCAAAGTACCTAACCTTAGTCGCCCAGCAGGCTGGTTTTAAACCGATCAACGGAGACTAGAGCAACATTGGCGCCTCCGAGATAACTGTTGGTTGTGTCAAATTTTGTTACGGTTAAATCTGTTAACTCTAGAGAATAAGAAAGACAAGCGACATGAGGGAGGGCAGCAAATATCAGGCACTCCTGGAGTTTTTGCGTGGCAGCAATCAAGAAGAAGTCACCCTAAGCTTTGCCGAAATCGAAGCGCTGATAAACGATCGCTTACCCAAATCAGCCAAAGAACAACGGGCATGGTGGAGCAATCGTACCAAAGGCGCACTACAAGCTGAAGCTTGGATGGCAGCGAGTTATCAGGTTGAAGATGTCGATCTGATCGAGCAAAGGGTTACATTTCGTAAATTTACGACCAACCATCAAGTACAGCGTCTAGATGGTAATTTGTTATGGAACAGCTACTCTATCAAATTGTTACGTCTCCATATGGGATTGACACAGACAGAGTTTGCCAAACAGCTAGGTGTGCGTCACCAAACAGTCAGCGAATGGGAACGAGGACTGTATGAACCGACTCGCTCAACGTCCAAACATTTGGATCTAGTAGCTGAGAAAGCTGGTTTCGCACCAGAAGAAGAAAGCTGAAGGTTTCAATTTCATTATTGACAATTTGCCGGTAACGTTATAACACGACCGCTCAGTTTATGGGGTCGCATTCGATTACAGATTCCCATATTTCTACAATTACAGATACGATTTTAATGCTGCAATATGTAGAAATTCGCGGCGAAATGTCGCGGGCGATTAACGTGTTTAAAATGCGAGGTTCCTGGCACGATAAAGGCATTCGGGAATATACCATCAGCGAACGCGGGGCTGAAATTAGAGATTCCTTCCGCAACTACGAGCGAATTATTAGCGGTTCTCCCTCTCGGATTACCGTGGATGAGAAAACTCAGTTGTCCCGCATTGTTAAGGGGGTTCAGGGTAAAACGGGAGATGAGGATGAATAGAGTGCGATCGCTAAGCAGGAGCCTCAAATTTTGCTACCGTTGAATCTGTGACCTACTACATAGAAAAAAGACAAACGGCATGAGGGAGGGCAGCAAATACCAGCCACTCCTCGAATTTCTGCGTGGCAGCAATCAAAACGAAGTCATCCTGACCTTTGCCGAAATCGAGGCGCTGATGAATGACACCTTGCCTAACTCAGCGAAGAGCAATAAAGCATGGTGGAGCAATCGCACCAAAGGGGCACTCCATGCTGAAGCATGGATGGAAGCAGGCTATCGCGTTGAGGATGTCGATTTTAATCAAAAGTGCGTAACCTTTCGCAAACCTCCTACTAGCTACCAAGTTCAGCGCGTCGATGGCACCGTACTTTGGAACAGTATGCTGATCAAAGCACTGCGTCTCCATATGGGACTCACACAGGCAGAGTTTGCCAAAACGCTTGGTGTGCGTCAGGCAACGGTTAGCCAGTGGGAAAACAGTGCTTATGAGCCAACCCTGGCTACATCAAAATATCTCACCCTAATTGCAGAGCAGGCTGGATTCCAAATCTGAAACTAGGGTATTTACATATTAAACCTTACCGAATATCATGCATATATATCGAACAAAATATTCGGTAAAGTATGAAAATTCATTGTAGCAAATCCCAAGCTGTATATTTTCCCGCTGACGGAATGCCTAGAAGTGAAGGAAAATAGCCATGCAACCTCTACGCCGCAGGATTGACCCCAAAACCTTTGTTATCACCCTCAGACAAGTTGCCAAATTCCTGAAAATCAGCCAAGAGCGGATTCTCAACTGGGAAAAATGGCATAACGTTTTATGGGTACATATTAAAGGAATTGGCGGTTACTTTGTCAGTTACCGCCAATTAGAGCAATGGATTGCCGCTTGTCGCACTCTGATTCGCTGTTGCTCAAGCTTAAGCACGCTTAACGAGCTTTGGCAGTCGATTTTGCCAGAAGAGGAGCGATATCAGGAAGATGCGATCGCGCGCCTCAAAACCATGTACCAGCAACGATATGCGGATTTATCGCTCCGTCAACAAACGTAATGCGATCGCATCTAAATTTTTCCTTCCTGTTCGGCTTTTCTAATGGCTTGCCTAATGATTAACAATGCCATTTTAGATAAAGACCGCTCTTGAGCATCTGCCAATTTTTGCAGAGCTTCTTTGTCTTGTTCATCCACGTAAATTGTTACCGTCACTTTAGCCATGTTATGAATCATACGCTTTACTGTGTGTTTTAACCTTAAATAAACAAACCCACACAGAAACACACAAAACCCGTGTATTTTTACTCAATTTTATCGAGGTTTTTGTTGACAAGTTTAAAGCTCAGTCGTATACTGCTATTACGCTTGTTTAGTGCGATATTTGTAACTCTTAAAGAGGCTGAAAACTCTTAAACAGGTGATACAAACTGACCATTAAACAGTTAAAAAATTAAGCGTAATCGTCAGATTAGCCCTAACTGGGGCTAAATGTAGACTCAAAATGTCAAAAGCCAGCGCTCAACTTTCCGACGGCTGACGCTGGCTTATGGCTCCAAAAATCAAAGGAGACTATAACAATGGTAGAACCGATTGGCGGTTTTTTAAGCGATCGCCCGCAAGGCTATCACCAAGCATTGTACGAGTCTACTTGTCTTCGCGCTGCTTTACATATTGCTCGATCAAGTTGGACAATACATCGTTCATGTTTCTGCCTTCCTTAGCACAAACAGCTTTGAAAGAGTTCCGCAACTCTTCGGGAATCGAGGTTTTTACTATGACTAGCTTTTGCTTTTCGCTCAATTTCAAGACCAAATATAACCTTTAGCCCTATTGTCTCATCTGGCTACGAAATATTTTATGGTACTTATGGGCTAAAAGTACTATACTTACCTTAAAGACCAAACGTACTCTCAAAATGTCAAAAGCCAGCGCTCAACTTTCCGAGGGCTGACGCTGGCTTTTGGCTCCAAAAATCAAAGGAGACTATAACAATGGTAGAACCGATTGGCGGTTTTTTAAGCGATCGCCCCCAAGGCTATCACCAAGCATTGAGCGATTTTGGCGTCTTGCAGCTACTATCGCGGATTGGGAATTATAGCGATCGCGATTTCGATGCCCAGCGGATGTGTCTAAAAGCACCAGAAATTCAAAGCATTGCCACGTTGCTAATTGAGCAGTTGTGTGTAAACGTCGAAGGCTCGGTACTTGCCAGTTACTTGAACATTGTCAGAAACCGCGAAAAATTGCAACGACCTTGGGCGATCGTGCAAATCTTGCCTCAGACCAAAACGCACCAGATCGCGCGTTTCGCCAACCGCCAAGACGCCGAAGACCATGCAAGATCCTTGCGGCGATATGTGCCAAATGGAGTATTTGAAATTGTGTTTGAGGCATCTGAATCAATTTAACAAGGGCAAGCTCCAATGCTTATCCCAGAAGAATTTCACATCTCTTGTGGGGTGGGCGTCTCGCCCGCCCGGTGTTCAATTTATTGATACTCTACAAAGATGCGGCTACTTCTCTTGATTCAGATTTAGGCGGGTTGCTGATTTGCTTGATCTGCACCTTTATTCCGTATTCAGGACGTAGGGTAATAGAGGGTTGAGGGACGATGGGGAATCCCGGCACTAACTCTAACTCGAATTGTTGCGCGATCGCAGCCAAAAGCAAAGTCGCTTCCATCTGAGCAAAACCTTTACCTATACAAATACGCGGACCATCGCCAAAGGGAATATAAACACCTCGCGGCAGTTGTTTTTCAAACTCATCTGTCCAGCGTTCCGGCATAAATTTTTCTGGCTGGTCAAAATACTTTGGATGTCGATGCATTACCCATTGACTAATCATCACTGTTGTGCCTTCAGGAATCGAGTAATCGCCAATTGTGGCATCCCGTGCGGCTTCGCGCCCAAACATCGCGACGGGAGGATAAAGACGCATCGATTCTTTAATGATTTGGTCGGTATAGCGCAAGCTTTTAATATCAGCTACAGTTGGCAACTTGCCTGACAAAACTTGTTTTAGTTCCGCTTGCAGTTTCTCTTTAACTTCGGGATGTTGAGCTAACAGCATCCACGTCCAACTAAGGGCATTAGCGGTAGTTTCGTGACCTGCTAACATGAGGGTTGCAACTTCATCGCGCAACAGTTTATCATCCATTTGCTGACCCGTTTCTTCATCGCGGGCTTCGATTAGCATTGAGAGCAGATCGTTTGTTTTTTCGGTGCGGTTGCGACTGTGGCGAATCAGGTTGTAAATTGCTTCGTCCATTTGGGCGATCGCATGGCGATACCGAATATTTTCTGGTCTGGGAAACCATTCCCACACGAGGAAATTTTGCCTGCGCTTGCTCTCAAACCAATGCATCGCCACATCCAAAGCATTCGCGACGACTTGAGCTTCTCGATTATCCACATCGGCGTTGAAAATACACTTCATCACAATTTGCAAAGTCAGGCGCATCATATCTGCGTGAATATCGCGGACTTCGCCGTCTTTCCAAGTTTGCAACATCCTAGCGGCGTATTCCACCATAATTTCGCCATAGGCATTAATCCGCTTTTGCTGAAATACAGGTTGAGCAAGACGACGCTGCCAAAACCAAGATTCTCCCTCAGCAGTTAACAACCCTTCACCTAAAAGCGTTTTTAAGACGCGAAATCCCCTACTTTTAATAAAAGCGTCCCGCTCTTTTAGCACTTCTTCAATGTAGTCAGGATTAAATAATAAGCAAACAGGTGTGAGTCCCAGACGCAAAGGTACAATATCACCATAATCGCGACAACGCTCTAGAAATCCTAACGGATCTTGTCCCAGGTCTAGCAAATTACCAACAATTGAGTTACCCTCTGGTCCTGGTAGTTCAAACACATCCTGAGTCATAGAGAAAAGCCTCCGCTGCCAACTGCTTTAAGAAATAATTGCTTCTTGAATTGAAGTCCTCATCACAAAGAGAGATTTGGTAGGAGATATTTTTGTCAATTCAGATCTGGCATCAGTCTCCCAACCCGCCCGGAAATAAATTTCAAAGGCTTTTAGCTCAAGTCGGTTAAAACCGACTCAATGCCATCAAACCAGTTTGTTTTAACGGTCTGGCGCTGCTCGCTGTGGGAATTTATTCCCTGGCGGGTTATTAGATTGGTGCAACATCTCAATCAAATGACTTATTCGATACACTAACATCCTGAAGAATTCCCTACTGCCGTACTAGAGCGCTTTCTGAGAAACAATTTAAGAACGAGTAAATTTAGTAAACTAATATTGAGAATGTTCTAGATTTAACAAGGCTCAAGGGAAGAACCAGGAGGTAAGCGACTGAGAAATGGTCAAGCATTCCCGATAAAAAAGGGTTTGTGGACTGGTAAAACACTCCAAGGGGTAGATATAAAAGCTAAGAAACTAGGTATAACCTGAAGTAAGAACCCCAAAGTGGGTGGTATCATTTCCGAAGTAAGACTTGAACAAAGGGCGATTTAGTATGGCGCAAGCGCCTGTTTCTCCAGTAGTGCTAATAATACTGGATGGCTGGGGTTACCGAGAAGAAACCGAAGGAAACGCCATAGCGGCTGCTAACACACCCGTAATGGATAGCCTCTGGGCAGCCTATCCCCACACGCTGATCCGCACTTCCGGGAAGGCTGTGGGGTTACCAGAAGGCCAAATGGGTAACTCGGAAGTCGGACACCTAAATATAGGCGCAGGCAGAGTCGTCCCGCAAGAATTAGTTCGGATTTCGGATGCTGTGGAAGATGGCAGCATACAAAGTAACCCAGCGTTGGTGAAAGTTTGCCAAGATGTGAAAAGTCGGGGAAGCAAGCTGCACCTGATGGGATTGTGTTCGGACGGTGGGGTGCATTCCCATCTAAGTCATCTACTGGGATTGCTAGATCTCGCCAAAGCATGGGGAATTTCCCAAGTGTGCGTTCACGCGATTACCGATGGGCGGGATACCAATCCCAAAGAAGGCGATCGAGCGATTCAAAAGATTCAAGACCACATCGACAGCATCGGTGTAGGGCGTATCGTTACTATTAGCGGTCGCTATTACGCGATGGATCGCGACAGACGATGGGATCGGGTTAAACTTGCTTACGACTTGATGACCCAAGAAGGCGAAGGCGATGGACGTTCTGCGGTTGAGGTTTTACAAGCTTCTTACGCAGCAGGGGTGACGGATGAGTTTGCGATCCCGACTCGCATTGCACCGGGTGCAGTAGAAGCGGGAGATGGGATTATTTTCTTTAACTTCCGCCCAGATCGAGCGCGACAGTTAACGCAAGCATTTGTTAGTTCAGATTTTACCGGGTTTGAGCGCAGTCTTATCCAACCCCTGACCTACGTTACCTTTACTCAATACGATCCAGAATTTCCCGTATTGGTGGCATTTGAACCCCAGAACCTGACAAATTTGCTGGGAGAAGTCATTTCCCAGCAGGGTTTAAAGCAGTTACGCACCGCAGAAACGGAAAAATACGCCCACGTTACCTATTTCTTCAACGGCGGTTTAGAAGACCCATTTCCAGGAGAAGATCGAGAATTAGTGCAAAGTCCGATGGTGGCGACCTATGATAAAGCACCCAGGATGTCTGCCGAACAAGTGACCGATGTGGCGATCGCCGCCATCGAAAAACGCATATACTCCCTAATTGTCATCAACTACGCTAACCCAGACATGGTGGGACATACAGGCATCTGGGAAGCCACCATTAGCGCCTTAGAAGCCGTCGATCGCAGTTTGGGACACCTGCTAGAAAGCATTATTAAAGCCGGGGGAACAGCGATAATCACCGCCGACCACGGTAACGCCGAATACATGTGGGACTCTCAAGGCAACCCCTGGACAGCGCACACAACCAACCCGGTTCCCTTTATCCTGGTAGAAGGCGAAGGGGTGAAAATTCCCGGATACGGCACCGAAGTCAACTTGCGAAGCGATGGTCGTCTGTGCGATATCGCTCCCACCATCTTAGAAATTTTACGACTACCGCAACCGGCGGAAATGACAGGTAACTCGATGCTGCTACCAGCAGAATTTCAAGTCAAACTGAATCGAACCCCCGTGCGTCTTTCTCTATAATTGGGTAATGGCTAATGGCTAATGGCTAATGGCTAATAGGAAAAAAGAAAAGAAACAGGACAAGGGAAAACAGAAATTAACTTCCCTCTACCCCAGTCCTTCTCCCAATTAGCAATTAGCAATTAGCAATTACCCATTACCCATTACCCATTACCAAACCCATGACCATCACCAACGTTGTAGAAATTATTTGGGCAATCTCTGCTTTAGGTATAGTTATTTTAGTGCTGCTGCACAGTCCCAAAGGCGATGGAATTGCAGCCATTGGGGGACAAGCGCAGTTGTTTAGCAGCACTAAGAGTGCAGAAACCACCCTCAACCGCATCACTTGGACGCTGACAGCCATTTTTATGGGTTTAACTGTGGTTTTAAGTGCCGGTTGGTTACCTAAATAGTTAGGTTGAGAATGGGGCGGTTATCGATCGCGATCGCACTAGCCATCAGCACCGCCGTTTTATGTTTGGCAGCGGATAAATTAGCGGCAATTCCAGCAAATTTACCCCCCCTCCAACAACATCCCGTGCCGTCAACCCTGGTACAATGGCAAGATTCAACCAATAGCGGCGATTATTTTTCTGCTGTAAAACCGACGGAAGTCGGTTATTTAGTTTGGTCGGATTTCCCCGTAAAAATCTACCTAGAGCCAGCTACAAGCCTGTCTGAGCCGCATTCACGCAAGGGTAGCGAGGCAGAGCCTCTGGGATCTCGTTCCCAGGCTCAGCCTGGGAACGAGTTAGGGAGGCTCTGCCTCCTGAGTCCGAAGCTGAACTCTGATGCGTCTCAAGCATGGGTTGACGCAGTGTTACAGGCGGTGCGGGAGTGGGGGGTATACTTGCCTTTGCAGGTGGTTAGCGAGGCTGCTGGGGCGGATATTGTGGTAGTGCGATCGCGCCCTCCCCTCCAAGCATCTTTTAATCGCAATACCGGACAATTTCAAATCGAACGTGCCCGTTCAGCAGAAGCGCGTTACGAATTATACATTCGCCCATCAGGAATTTTATCGCACCGATTTACAATCAATTTAAATCCTAACGCTTCACCACAATCGATCTTAGCCAGCGCCCGTCACGAACTCGGTCATGCATTAGGTATTTGGGGACACAGCCCGTTAGAAACAGATGCGCTTTACTTTTCCCAAGTTCGGAATCCTCCCTTAATTTCCCCCAGAGATATCAACACTCTCAAGCGGATTTACCAACAGTCAACGCGACTAGGATGGCATTTACCAGAATAAAACCAGCCGTCAAAATGTAGGGACAAGGCATCAATAAGCTTTGCCCAAAACGCGAAGGTTTTCTGCTGCCGTGTCCCGACCGCCAATTTTGATTGTCATGTAGGGACAAGGCATCAATAAGCTTTGCCCAAAACGCGAAGGTTTTCTGCTGCCGTGTCCCGACCGCCAATTTTGATTGTCATGTAGGGACAAGGCATCAATAAGCTTTGCCCAAAACGCGAAGGTTTTCTGCTGCCG
>NZ_JBHFNP010000239.1:0-6326 GCF_041929235.1 Microseira sp. BLCC-F43 | reverse complement strand
ATCAGATCCCCCCTACCCCCCCTTATCTAAGGGGGGGACAAGAGCAAAAATATCAAATATGATTGATAGTTGAAATCCGATCCCCCCTAACCCCCCTTATCTAAGGGGGGGACAAGAGCAAAAATTTGACTACCCTTATCAAGGGGGGGACAAAAGAAAAAATCTGAAATCTGAAATCTGACATCTGAAATCTGAAATGGTATGACTCATCAATCTTTTCCTCTACCACCGATAAATCCTTTCGAGCGCCTTCACGTTTATGACGGACTGATGATGAATTCCAAAAGGTGGTTGCTGGCGCATGAATATCATCGCCGCCGCCAAAACCTTCACTATCAGTCACTCAATCAACCGGGAATTGTTTGGGGATTGGGGGTAAGATTAATCGACGCACCAGCAGAAGCAGCTGCTGAATTTAGAGACGGACGTTGGGTAGAAATTCAACCGGGAATTGCGATTGATGTAGAAGGAAATCCTATTGTTGTTGATGCGGCGATCGACCGCAAATATCGCATTCGCACCCCAGCGCCACTCAGGGGAAGTTTGACAGTTTATTTAGTGGTCAGTTATGTAGATCCTTACAATCCCGATCGGCAACAAAACTCCGAATTGTTGAGGGAATGGATTCGGTTTGATGAAAGAACAACTCCCCCCGAATACCATCAAGTAGAATTGTGTCGCATTGCATTGCAACCCGGTATCGTTAAACTGGAAAAACCAAGCGATGTTTTATTTCCTGATGCGAATCAGTTAGATTTACGCTACCGAATGCAAGCCAAAGCTAGACCGGAAGCGGTGGTGAAGGTAGCTCAAATGAAACAAAAGGAGGCGGATTACGATAATGGTACAAGTAATAAAATAGAAGAAAACCTTTCGTATTTAATGCAATCTGTCGCCGCACTTTACCCGTCTCTACAGGGAGAAACAGAAATCGGGAAAGTCAGCTTACAAACTACCAGAAGTGTAGACGCTTATGACTTACTTTATCTGGCAGATTCGCAAATCGTCGAGTTTGACGAGGAAGAAATTGAAACGCTCAGAAGCTATTTAAGAAAAGGAGGGATTGTTTTAATAGATTCTCCCAGTTATAATGAAGATTTAGCCGATATCATTATTAACGATATTATTACAGATGAGTTAGAAATTGATTTGAAAAATTGGCAAGAAATCAGCCGCAAACATCCTCTGCGATCGCAACCTTTTTTATTTGGCGCACTCCCGAATGTTAATCAACAACAGATTGAACTCTGGTCAGGCGGTGGGGTTATTTTAGTCAGGGGTGCTTTATCTGAAGCTTGGGGATTGGATGAGGAATATTTGCGCGAACGCAACGAAATCCGTACCGCACAAGAGTTAGGAATTAACATCCTGCATTGGGCGTGGCGGCGGCGACAAATGATCCAGTTAATGCAATAGTTTTTGGGAATGGGTAATGGGTAATCGGCAATAAAATACCCATTAGCAATTAGCAATTAGCAATTAGCAATCACCAATTAGCAATTATGCCAAATCTTGTTAAAGCAATAGTTTCCAAAAAAGAGCTAAAGTTAACCCCTGGCGATGAAAGTAGCACTGGCGATAACGAATTTGAGGTAACCGTTGTCAACGAAAGCGATAAATTCGCCAGCTTTTATTTAGAACTGACAACGATTGGAGCAGAACCAGACTCTAATATTAAATGGTACAGCTTAAATCCAGAAGTATCGGCGAAAAAACCCCCTGGGTCTAGTACAACATTTCACGTAGTTATTACCAAGTCGCCGATTCAGGTTTACGAGACGACGATTGACGTGACTTTAAGAGTATTTTCCGTTGAATTTTCCCAGTTATTTACTAGCCAAAAACTCAGATTAAAGATTGAAAAAGCTATCAAACCTTTGCAGCTTTACCTCCCAGTTAAAGACCTCAAAGTCTTTCCGGGGGATGAAATAGAAATTCCGGTCATAGTTTATAACTTAAGTCCAAAAGCTACTACAGTCACACTCAATATTTCTGGATTAAGTCCAGAGTGGATGACCCAAGGAACTACACAAAGCTTTCAAATCGATGCGGGAGATTACAAAAAGACCAGTTTCTGGTGTCAACCTCCAAGAAATCCTGAAACTCTCAGTCAAGAATATGATTTCACGATTGAAGCGAAATCCAATACCAGTACCCGCAATCCCCGCGAACAAGGGACTTTAGAAGTTTTACCCCAAGGGACTGTGGAGTTTAGCTGTAACCCCAAAGTGCAAAGAATGCCGCGATTAAAAGGAAAAGTTTATGGGAAGAAATCTAAATTTCCAACTTACGAACTGCGATTTGAAAATAACAGCAATTTACCCCAACAGGTTGATATCCAAGTTTCAGAGACAGATAAAAAGCAATGCGAGTTAGTGATTCCTGAAGGCATAAACCTGGAACCGGGGGAAGCGAAACCGATGTACTTGGTAGCCAAAAAGCGACGACCTTGGTGGTGGTTAAAACGGCGATTATTTTTTGAAGTTTCGCCAATTTTAAAAGAACCCGATACAGGGTTTCCCAGCACCCAAATTCGTCCTAATCCCAGCACCCAAGTTTTGGAACTGCAAGTTTTGCCAATAATTCCGGTTTTGCTGCAGTTTTTGGGGTTGGTTTTAACCCTGCTGCTGCTTTGGTTGTTGTGGTATCTTCATCCTCAAGATTATCATAAAGGCCCCGTTCATTCGGTGCGTTTAATTGGGAATGGCAGCTTAGTCGTCAGCGGTTCCAGCGACCAAACAATACGACTTTGGCAAGTAGATAGAAGTCCTTGGAAACCGGATATTCGTCGCCTTAAATATGAGGGGTTTATTGCCGATAAAACTGAAAAAGCAGTGCGGGTGCTACGCCAAAGTCCCAGGGAAGACTATGTCATCGCCGCCGGATTAGAAAGTGGCGATATTAAACTTTGGAACGTGTTAACCAAGATTCCTCCCCAGTCTATTTATACGGGAACAGACAGGGTTTTTGACCTTGCTTTTACCAAAGATTCCCGCTATTTATTCAGCGGACATGGTAGCGGGATTGTGCGGCAGTGGAATTTGGAATTTGGCACTAAAAATCCCCGAATTGCAGATGCTGGTTTTACTGTTTATGCGCTGAGTTTGAGCGAAAATCAGCAGGAAAGACCAAACACTCTGGTTGTGGTGGGAGGACGGTACAATAAATTAGCCTTGTGGGACTGGATTAACAGCAGGATTTACCCACTAAAATATCAATGGCAAGACTGGAAAAAAGACAATAAATTTGACCCGGTAATGGGGCAAAATCAATACATTGATGGACTGGCGATCTCAGACAAGAAAAATCTATTAGCATCATCGGATAACGAAGGATACATTACCCTCTGGAGTATGAATGCAGTCCGCCAATGCATCCGCGATAAACAGCTAGAGGAAATTGAAAAAGGTGTGCAGAATCAAAAAAAAGATGGGGTGGGAAATCTTATCACTTCGCTAGAATGCGACAATGCTATCTTAGATCAGTGGCGAGATGGTCACAATAACCAACCCGTTCGTTCGGTAGCATTGACGCAAAATGGTTGCTATTTAGCTAGCGTGGGAGATGATGGAAAAGTCATGCTGTGGGAATTGGAGAATAGAATGCGAACGCCAAAAAACCAAAACGGAAAAATCATCGCCTCTTCTCCCGGAATTAGACTCAACAGCGTGGATATAAAAGCAGTAGACGATTACCTCCTCATCGCCACCGGCGACGATCAATATCGAGTCAGACTCTATCGCGTCCAGGGGATAAACAACAATGACAATGCAAATTGCAAATAACCCCTTATTTATCGAAGACCTCTCCTTAGACGCCAACCAAATTACGAGAGGTTCTACAGCTCAACGTCCTATCATTGTCAAAAATTTAGGCGAGAAAAAAGCCGATATTGATATTTGGATCGCCGCCACCGACGCCAAATCAGAACCCTTGCTACAGTGGTGTACTTTCAGCGAACCGAACCCCCTGAGATTAGAGGCAAAAGAAGACCGCAAAGTTATTTTGTCTTTTGAAATTCCAGCGCAAGCAACCCCAGACTTATACAACTATGAAATTTTAATTGAAGCGCCAGTTCAATACCCCGACAAAATTTTTCGCCGGACTCAGCAACTGCGGGTTTTGCGTTCCGATCAAGATGCAGAATGGGGAAATGAACCCGGATTTACCTTACACCCATTAACCAACTCTGCTAACCCTTATCTTCTCAAAGCAGGAGAAAAACTAGAAGTAAAAGTTACCGTTGAAAACCGTTCTAAAAGAGTCGATCGCTTTTATTTAACTTGCCCGGAATTATCAACCGACTGGTATACCATCCGCTATCCAGAAAGCGGATTAGAAACCGCTGGATTAGTCCAAGAAACCGATGGGTTGCAATTGAACCCAGGTAAAACAGGCGAAATTACCTTAATTTTACATCCGCCCCAATATACACCAGCAGGTAATTACTTTCCCACCGTCCGCCTGATATCTAGAAACAAAGAAGAAGATTTAGTTTTGTTGGATGTAGTTTACCTGCAACTTCTTCCCGACGAAACATTAACCGTCGAGTTGCATCCCCTCTTGCTCAAAATACCAACCCAACAAGGTAAATTTCAAGTTCAGTTAATTAACGGGGGTAATATTACCCGCGAAATTGCCATTTCTGCCAGCGATCGCGAGGAACTTTTCACCTATACCCCCGAAAGTCTCCCAGTACCAATACCGCCCGGATACACCAGCACCATCCCCTTAAATGCAAAACCCCGCAAGTGGTGGCGGCGTCCTCTCTGGGGAAAAGCACTCGAATTTAATTTTGTCCTAGAACTCGAAAACAACAAGCTATTATTCCTACCAGAAAACACCAAACCGCCACAACTTCCCAAAGAATTACCCCAAGGAACGATAATATGGGAACCCCGTCCTTGGTGGCAAATTTGGCTACCCATTCTCCTACTGCTTTTACTAGCTTTGGGATTAATTTCTGTCGGAGCATTTTTATACTGGCAAAAAGTTTTAATTCAACCCAAACTTAATAAAGTTGATCCGACCGAAAAGGTTTATCAAGAACTTGACGGAGAGACAGTTATTTTAAACTTCTCCATTCGTGATTGGCGGAATTGGGAATTTAAAGATTGGCGATTTCAAAATAACCCAAAACTATCGACATTAAAAATTATCCCTCAAAGCCGTGAAGGAACGGGAAAGATAATCAGTTACGACTACAACCAGCTAGTAAAGTTCTGCCAACTTCAAAACCAAAACCTCAACTGCACGAATATACCAACCGAAATTAAGAAAGCGGGCGAGTATACTTTTAAAATCGAACTTTATTCCCAAGGACAAAATAAACCAACAGACTCCAAAGACACAGATACTATTATTATTGAACCAATCGATACGCCAAAAATTATTGAATTTTCCTCGAACAAGCCAATTTATCGAGAAGTTCTCAAAGATCAGGTTTTTCTGAATTGGAAAATCAGCAATCCGAACCAAATTCAAAATTTGATTTTAACCCAGCAGGTCAGTAACGGTTCACCTGTCAAAAAAACTTTCATCCAGTGTACCCCTCAAGAATTGAAACCTCAAGTTCAAGCGCTGAGTACGGGAAAAATTGAAAAAATCAACAATATAGATGTCCTCGTTTGTCAAGGCATAGCTACAAACGTTACCCAAGCTGGGGATTATACTTTTAAATTAGAAGTGTTTCCCAAGCAAAACCCCACCCAACCTTCAGATACCAAACAAACCGATACCATCACAATTCAACCCGTACCCATACCGAAAATTATTGACAAAATTTTACCGAATAAACTTACCTATGAATACAAAGAGCCAATTTTTCTGAGTTGGAGACTTAGTAACCCCAGTCAAATTCAAGAAGTGAGGATTATTGAACAGGGTAGTGATGCAGCGGTGACTAAAAACACAATTCCTCTGAATCAATGCAAACCTCAACAATTGAAACCCGCACCCGCAGTTTCTCAACCAATTAATCCATTTAAAATTGAACCTGCACCAGAGGTTCTCATCTGTGAAAATATCCGCATGACTCCTAACAAAGCAGGGAGTTATACTTACAAACTAGAAGTGATTTCTAGGGAAAATCCCAACCAACCTTCAGATGTTAAAGAAACCGATACGATTGTAGTTAAACCATTACCCGTACCGAAAATAGACAGAATTGTTCCTAACAAACTCGCTTATGAATATCAAGAACCAATTCTTTTAAGTTGGACTATCAGCAACTCTAGTCAAATTAAAGAATTGAGAATTCTGCAGCAGGGAAGTGATGGAGTGGTGACTAAAAAGACAATTCCCCTGAGTCAATGCAAACCGCAACA
>NZ_JBHFNP010000238.1:0-15074 GCF_041929235.1 Microseira sp. BLCC-F43 | reverse complement strand
CGGCATCAGTAAATTTGGTCGTTAACTCAAAGTTTTCTCCTGGGGTGTCCCTACCCCCTGTTGATACGACATCACATTGTGACACGGCATCAGTAAATTTGGTCGTTAACTCAAAGTTTTCTCCTGGGGTGTCCCTACCCCGTTCCTATCACCAAAGTTTCTTGCTGCGATCTCCCCTTCCAAAGCGACGATTTTTCCTAGAAACTTTGGTGTTTGCGTCAGTCCTGAGTTTTTCTCCTCGCCAACCTGCTGGTAGCAGTAATAACATGGCTTTAGATGGCTGCGCTTAAACCTCGGCAATATGACTCAAACTCAAGTAGCAGATAGCTGGAATCAGCAAACCTATTTACCTCAAGTTTCAGCAATCGTCCCCATTTATAACGGCGAGACGGACTTGCCGGGATTAATTGAATGCCTCAAGGCGCAGACTTACCCAGCTTCCAGGGTAGAGTATTTGCTGGTGGATAATAACAGCAGCGATCGCACTCCCAGTATCCTCCAAGCTGCCCAAAAGGAAGCCGAGTCCCAAGGACTGACGATTCGCCACCTAACGGAAAATAAAATCCAAAGCTCCTACGCTGCCAGAAATAAGGGTATTAGAGCATCTACGGCCGAAATTCTCGCCTTCACCGACGCCGACTGTCGCCCCCTACCCCAGTGGATCTCGCACCTCGTACAACCCTTTGCCGATCCTGCCATCGGTTTAGTGGTGGGTGAAATTACCGCTTTACCGGGGGTAACCTTACTAGAAAAATACGCCGAACGCCAGAGTATTCTTACTCAAAAAGATACTTTAGCCCATCCTTTTTGCCCTTATGGTCAAACTGCTAATTTGGGCATCAGACGCCAAGTGTTTGAAGAGATCGGATTATTCCGTCCCTACATGACGACAGGCGGCGATGCGGACATGTGCTGGCGAATTGGACGAGAAACGTCTTGGAAACTTTATTTTGCCGAAATGGCACTTGTGCAGCACCGTCACCGCGCTACCATAGCAGAATTGAAAAGCCAGTGGCGACGCTACGGGCGTTCTAACCGCTACCTGCACGAACTTTACGGGGTGGAATTGATGCGAGACTTCACCTGGAAAGAAAGCGTTTATCGCTTGAGTCGCTGGTTGGTAAAAGAACTGCCCGTCGCGGGGGCGAAAGCGATCGCCGGAAAAGCTCCCTGGCTAGATGCGATCGCCAGTCCGATTAACCTCTATTGTGCCATCAATCGCTCGGCGGGACAGCGAGAAGCCAAACTTCCCGAACAAGCAAGGACAATCGAATGGCTACAATAGGGAATTTTAGATTTAAGATGGCAGATTGCAGATTTTCAAAGCCGTTTTTAGGCAAAATAAATCTAAAATATAAAATCTA
This sequence comes from Microseira sp. BLCC-F43, assembly GCF_041929235.1. Taxonomy (NCBI): domain Bacteria; kingdom Bacillati; phylum Cyanobacteriota; class Cyanophyceae; order Aerosakkonematales; family Aerosakkonemataceae; genus Microseira; species Microseira sp. BLCC-F43. The sequence goes on along the minus strand of NZ_JBHFNP010000238.1, from coordinate 13,710 downwards.
AAATCTCAAATCAGTTGACAGTTTGCGCGTCTAAAGACTAGCGTTGAAGATCGATTACTAGAACATCTGTTTATGTCAAACCATCGAATTTGTGCCATTATCTGTACCCACAATCGAGAGCAATATCTAGGTGCTGCGATTGATAGCTTACTCGTGCAGGATTTTCCCGATTATGAAGTAATCGTGGTGGATAATGCTTCTTTTGATCGCACCCGCGAAATCGTCGCCGCGCGCCCCCAAGTTAAATACATCTACGAATCCGTCCTGGGACTATCCACCGCGCGCAATACCGGCGCTAAGGCTACCAATGCCGAAATTATCGCCTATCTTGACGATGATGCCGTTGCTAGTACCGGTTGGCTGAGCGCGCTTTATCAAGCTTATGAAACTAACGAAAAACTCGCCATTGCTGGTGGTAAAGTTACTCTTTTATGGCCAGATGGCAAAACCCCTCCCGCTTGGTTATCCGATGGATTGTCGGCGAATTTGGGACTCTACAATTTGGGGGATACTGTTGTTTATATCAACCAACCCGGTTTAACTCCTAGAGGTTTAAATTATTCCATACGGCGAAAATTTTTAGCACAAATTGGCGGGTTCGATCCAAACTTGGGACGGATTGGCAAATCTTTGCTTTCTAATGAAGAATTGTACATGACAGAATTAGCACTGCAAAATGGTTGGCAAGTCGCCTATCTTCCCGATGCAATTGTAGCCCACAATGTCGCCCCCGAAAGAATGGAACAGTCTTGGTTTTTGAATAGAGGTTGGTGGCAAGGTATTAGCGAATGTTACCGCGATCGCATCGCTGGTAGAACAGGTGTGAAACAATTAGTCAGCGGCGGCGATCGATTAATCCGAGGGTTATACAAATCCTTAAAATATATCGGCGATCCGGCTTTACGCTTTGACAATTTAGTCTATAGCTATTGTCAGATCGGTTATTTAAGTGCAACAATTAAAGCGATGCTCCTCCCAGAAAAATCAGAAAAATAAAAGAATTGCCAATTTCAAATTTTAGATTTCAGATTGGCTAATCAAATCTAAAATATGCAATCTACAATATGCAATTACCAATTACCAATTACCAATTACCAAAGCAGATGAAAAAAGCACTAATTTGCGGCGTATCAGGACAAGATGGAGCTTATCTGGCGCAGTTACTCCTGAATCAAGGTTATGATGTCTGCGGTAGTTCGCGGGATGCACAAATGTCCTCGTTCGGGAATTTAGTGCGTTTGGGCATCCGCGAGCGCTTAAAATTAGAATCGGTTGTCCTCACCGACTTTCGCAGCGTCCTGCAAGTCCTCAAGAAAGTCGAACCCGATGAAATTTATAACCTCGCTGGACAAAGTTCCGTAGGACTTTCCTTTGAACAACCTGTAGAAACTCTTGAAAGTATCACCGTAGGCACTTTAAACCTTCTAGAAGCAATTCGCTTTACCGACAAACCAATCAAATTTTACAACGCCGGATCGAGCGAATGCTTCGGCGATATCGGCGATAACGCCGCCGACGAAACTACCCCATTTCGCCCCAGAAGTCCCTATGCTGTCGCTAAAGCAGCGGCGTTTTGGGAAGTCGCCAACTACCGCGAAGCTTACGGGTTGTTTGCTTGTTCTGGTATTCTTTTTAACCACGAATCGACCTTAAGACCCGAAAGGTTCGTCACCCAAAAAATAGTCGCCGCCGCTTGTCGCATCGCCGCTGGTAGTGAAGAAAAGCTATATCTGGGCAATGTTTCAATTGAGCGCGATTGGGGCTGGGCACCGGAATATGTGGAAGCGATGTATTTAATGTTACAGCAGCCATACCCAGATGATTATGCGATCGCCACCGGGGAAAGTTGCAAATTAGAAGATTTCGTCGCCGAAACTTTTGCCTGCCTCGGTTTAAACTGGCAAGAGCATGTAGTAACCGATGCCAGCTTGTTGCGACCTACGGATTTGGCAATTAGTCGGGGAAACCCTGCTAAAGCAAAAGAAAAGTTGGGATGGCAAGCGCAGTATAAAATGAAAGAGGTCGTGCGAATGATGGTAGAAGCGAGGAAAGTTAGATCCTAGTTAAATCGCGGAAATTGTTAGCTGTTAAAATTACCAACGACCACAATTTGTTGTATGAATATTCTGATGCTCTCCTCTACGTTTCCCTATCCGCCGAGTCGCGGAGGAACTGAGATCAGAACCTTTAATTTGCTGAAATACTTGCAGCAGGGTCATGAAGTCACCCTCGTGACTCAAGACCAAGGGGGAGTCTCAGATGCCGAAGTCAAAGAACTGCAAAACTGGGTCAGCAACCTGGTGATTTTTCCGTTACCGCCAGAACCCAAACCCACTAGCGGCGTTGCCAGTTTGTTGGGTAAGGTGGGACGCTTTACCGAGTCAGCGATTAAGGCAACGCCGCCCAACGTATTGTATCGTTATTCACCGGAAATTCAGGCTTGGGTGGATGCCTATGTCCAGGAGGGAAAGTGTGACGCCATCACCTGCGAACATAGCGTGAATGAAATTTACATCAGACCTGAATTTCGCCAATCGGTGGCGACAGTGGTTAACGTCCATAGTTCGGTTTATGGTTGGACTCGCAACCATTTGGAAATGAAAGCATCGCCAAATGCTCTGCGCGATCGCGTCTATCTCACCTTACTATTAGAGCGCTACGAAAAACGCTACTGCACCAAGTTCTCCAGTATTGTCGTCACCACCGATGATGACCGCCAGCAATTCCTCAAATTCCGTCCGGATGCCCAGATCGAAGTCATTCCCAACGGGGTAGATTTGGAGTTGTTTCCCTATCGTCCCAAAGATCCATGTGGATACAATTTGGTATTTGTCGGCGCCATGGACGCCTCGCACAACATCGATGCTGTGCGCTTTTTTAGCTTAGAAGTTTTGCCCGAACTGCAAAAGCGCTACCCCGATGCCACGTTCACTATAGTCGGTACCCGTCCTGCGGCGGAGGTATTGGCACTCGCGGAACTCCCAGGCGTCATGGTTACGGGTCGCGTTCCTTCAATGGCAGAATACCTGCATAATAGCAGCGTTTGCGTGATTCCCCTGCGGGTTGGTTATGGAATTAAGAACAAAACCTTAGAAGCAATGGCAGCTGGGACGCCAGTGGTATCGAGCGATCGCGGTTTAGAAGGACTATCAGTAGATGGGGATGGCGTACCTTTGCGTGCTTTACGTGCCAATCGCGTGGAAGAATATGTAGAAGCCATCAGTCGGTTATGGGAAAATCCCCAACTGCGCGACGAGTTGTCTCGTAACGGGCGATCGCTCGTAGAAACAGAATACACCTGGGAACGAATTGGTCAACGCTACGAACAGGTATTGCTAAATTGCAGATCTGAGATTTGAGATTTCAGAAGGTTTAAATAAAATCTCAAATCTCAAATCTCAAATTCTATTGTCTCAGCCATTGCCGCAGCTTGACTTTTACAACCGCATAAATAGGGAATTGATAAACTTCTGCAATTAGCCACCCGACTAAAACGAGGTGGAATAGGAAAGTTAACCCGATCCAAACCAGGGGAATCCAAGAGGCGGTGCTACCTGGTTCAGGTGGGAAGGTGTGGGCAGAAAGCCAAACTAAAAAAGGAGGGAGGGCGATTAAAGCGATCGCTACCAACCACAGTATAAACGTGAGTTCCGTATCGCGCTGATGCGTTGGCTTCCAGGTGCGTCCAGTCCATCGCCAAGTCATGGGTTGAGAACTATCTGCCACCTGAATCAACTGCTTTTGCAGGTTGGCGGTGAAAATATGGTGGCAAAAGTTACACGCAAACGCTTCTGTCAGGGTCATTGCCGAGATTTCGCCGTGACGACAGACGGGACAGGTGTAAGTGCCAGAGTAACTGAGTTGACTGTCGGGTGCGGTCGATAGCGAGCGCTTAGATAGCTGTTTCATCCCAATCTTTATTTTTGAGAAAACTTCAAAACTGAAGTTGCTAGACCAAAGGATCTACCTATCGATTGTAGGCATACCCCCAATGGTCGCGCCCGCCAAAGCGCGCTAACTTTTGTTACGATGCTATACAAAACTTTGCTAAACTTATCTAAGCTTCACCATTCAACTAGAAGTAATTTCTAGAGGGTCTGCTGAGAGCTTCCACCAAGGAAGTCAGCTGGGATGGTCCCCAAACATAAATTCGGGTGAGCTGACCCTATTTTCAGATCCGTAGGGGCGGGTTTGACGATACCAGAAACCCCTAGCGCCACAATTTGGCACAGAAACCCGGTTTCTGAACAAACCGGGTTTCTACCAATATCTCTTTCCTGGCTCCACAATTTTGCATAGAAGGCTGGTTTCAACCTTTTTTTTGTATTAATTTAGGAATCGCGATCAAATCAAACGTTCGATTTTTTTATAGGCTGGTTAGTTTTGCAGCGCCTGTGGTTTACAAACCAAATAATTTTAAGCCTTGGTTTTCGGCATTTTGAGAAACCTAGCAGAAAATTCCAACCTAGTCAAGACTATCGCCATCAATAAATAGGTGAGTAACTTTAGTAAATTATTTGGTTATTTAGTCAAGCTCTTTGGCAAGGGGTGGGGTACCCTGCACTGACCCTACCCTTCGGGTTGATTTAGGGTATGGGTACAGGCATGGTAGGGGACTTCAAAGCGTTTTTAGTTAACTTGGTTTTAGTTATCTTCTCGCACTCCAGCGGCGGTCAAACGCTGCTGTTTCAGCGCTTGTAGCTGGACTAGGAGGGTTTCAACTTCGGCTTGCAGGTGTAAGAATTTGACTTGCTGATCTGCCTGGTAAAGGTTTTTCATCGACTCCGTTAGGCGTGTTTGATTAGTTGATGCCACTGACATAGAGTTTCACTCCTTTGGAGGACAATAACTGGACACAAAGACACTAGAGAGACTTAGAGCAACGATTGCAGGGCAATCTGCGTCTGGTCATTACTTTCTAGTTACACCACCTGGTAATTGTACCTTGAATATAAAGCTGGATTAAGTTACCCAGATCAATTTTCCCAGTGACTGTATATAGGCATCGGACACCTGGCATGGGTGAGGCAGTCAAATTCTGGCTGTTTTCCTTGTCTTCAAGAGTTCCGCTTGTCTTTGCATACCATGAATGTGAAACCCATAAAGCCGAAATGCTCCAGTTGACTTCTGCATCGTTAGGGCACATACCTACAGGACTTACGCAAGACGAGACCAGCAACAAAGGTGAAAAGTCAATCTCTGGTTGCCTTGCCCAAGGATTTTTCGGATCGCCCTGAGTTTCTTTGCGTCAGTCCTAACCTAGAAAAGGATGGGAAAATCAAGTAAGCTATCGGTAAACTCAAGAGCCGATGATTTATTAGAGACAGGTGAAAAGCCCGGACTGACACGCTACCTCTGAGGTTAAACATAGCTCAATCATCTCCCAGCCTCTGCTGTATGTCCAAACAGCAGCCCTAGTAATGAGGTAATCCAGTTAGAGTCAATTGTCAAAAGCATTTCCCAACGCTCTTTTGTCGTTAGGGAAGCAGCGCGTTAGCGCGGGAATACAGGGCGTGGTAGTACGTTGAGTAGGGATAACAGCTTAAAAAATTTTTGGTTAGACAAGTGACATCATTGTCTGTCAAACTTGTAGCTATATCCACATAATTTTTTAACCCTCTTATTTAATCTGTGACTGTTAGTTTGTCCCCTGCTGACTCAAAGCTACAAGCTTGGCCTGGACTAATTGAGGCATATCGGTCTTATCTGCCGGTGACGCCCAATACGCCCGTTGTAACGCTCCTGGAAGGCAATACCCCCCTGATTCCGGTTCCGGCGATCGCCTCTATTATCGGCAGATCCGTGCGCGTTTTCGCCAAATTCGACGGTCTTAACCCCACCGGCAGCTTCAAAGACCGGGGGATGACGATGGCAATTTCCAAAGCTAAGGAAGCAGGGGCAAAAGCAGTCATCTGCGCCAGTACTGGCAATACTTCCGCTTCCGCAGCTGCCTATGCGCGACGCGGCGGTATGCGGGCGTTTGTCTTAATTCCCGATGGCTACGTAGCCTTGGGTAAACTAGCCCAAGCTTTACTTTACGGGGCAGAAGTCCTGGCAATTAAGGGAAATTTCGACCAAGCGCTGGAAATCGTCCGCGAAATGGCAGAAAGCTATCCCATCACCCTGGTCAATTCAGTCAATCCCTATCGACTCGAAGGCCAAAAAACCGGGGCATTTGAAGTGGTAGATGCTTTAGGCAACGCCCCGGACTGGCTGTGCATCCCCGTGGGTAATGCCGGAAATATCACAGCATATTGGATGGGGTTTTGTCAATACCATCAAGCGGGAAAATGCGATCGCTTGCCGCGAATGATGGGATTTCAAGCAGCGGGGGCGTCTCCCTTGGTCACCGGAACCCCAGTCGCGCACCCGGAAACCCTGGCAACGGCAATTCGCATCGGTAACCCGGCGAGTTGGGAAAAAGCAGTAGCCGCCCAAGAAGCGAGTCAGGGCGCGTTTAATGCCGTTACCGATGAAGAAATTTTAGACGCTTATCGCCTGCTGGCATCCTCTGAAGGCATTTTCTGCGAACCTGCTTCTGCTGCTTCCGTGGCAGGGTTGTTAAAAGTCAAAGACCAAGTTCCCACGGGGGCGACAGTCGTTTGCGTCCTCACCGGAAATGGACTGAAAGACCCAGATACGGCGATTAAACACTGCCAAAATCAGTTTAAAACCGGGGTCTTGCCGGTCTTGTCGGCGGTAGCTTCAGCGATGGGGTTTTAACGAAGGCGGGTAAATCGGCAACGGGTTTGGGGGTGTTGGCTAACCCAGGAACGGGTTGACTGGCATCTGGAAGCGTCTTAGAGGCAGGAGGATTCTGCTCGATGGACTCCTCCTCAGTCTGGGCATGACCGCGCCGCTGAACGCTTGTGAGGACATCCACCGCATCCCCCAACGCGGTGGTTAATTTTTCCCGCGTTTGATCGTGGGCGAGACGTTCGTCTTTTAAAGATTGGGCGAGGCGATCGCGTTCTATTAAAACTTCTATTAATTTAGCTTGTAATTCTTGAACATTCTCTATCTGTTCCACAGAGGCGGAAATCGCACCTGGTGAGGATAACCTCTCGACTCCAGCGACTTCCGCTTGCAGTTGCTGGATTTCGGCTTTTAGGGATTCTATCGTTTGCTGATTTCGCACAGCTTCGTCGCGACGCTGCTGCGCTTCAGTATTGTAGAGTTGACGCCAGTTGGCTGCACTGTCAAGCGCGGCGTCGCGATCGCGCTGCATATCTGCTAATTGTTGTTGCAGCGACTTAATTTCAAGTATCCACTGCTGGATGTCGTAACTCATCTGTGTGGTTTTTAGTTGATAAGTTTAGTCGTAAATAAAACTATGCGATTTCCCCGTTTTATCCGTTTCTTTCGCCACCTCAACTGGGCAACGCTGAAGCTAGCCTTCCAACGGGCGGGCGAACAGCGGTTACCAGGTCTGGCTGCTGAGATGGCATACAACGCCATGTTATCGTTATTTCCGACAATTTTGGCGCTCCTGACCGCAATTGGATTGTTTGCCTCGTTACGATTTACTGTAAGAGACATTGCCTATCAAGTCAGTCAGGTTGCTCCCCACGAAGCGCTATTCTTAATTCAAGGTTTTGTCCAAACCGTCAGCAAAAGCCAAAACCAAGGATTATTTTCCCTCAGCTTTATAGTAGCCCTGTGGACGGCATCGGGGGCGCAGAGTGCAGCAATGGCCGCCCTGGATGAAATTCATCAAATCCCCCTGCAACAGCGGCGACCTTTTTGGAAAGCCAAGTTAGTTTCGATTGGCCTGACGATTGGCACAATTTTACTATTAATCGTGGCTGCCTTTTTAATGTTTATCAGCGACCTAATCGTCCAGGCGGTAGCGAGTCAAAGTGGTAATCTACAATCGGAACTGCTGAAACTTTGGCAAATCTTGACTTGGCCTGCCGGTTTAGCTATCATCGCTTCTGCCTTCGCCTTTGTTTACCGCTACGGCCCCAGTCGCTGGCAGAAGGGAAGCCCGATTCTACCAGGAGCGATTTTAGCAGCAATATCTTGGGCGATCTTATCGAGTTTGTTTCGGCTTTACGTCACAAATTTCGGCAATTACAACGCCGCCTACGGCGCCGTAGGAACCTTTATTGTCTTAATGCTGTGGCTAAACTTAAGTTCCTTAGTAATGTTATTCGGCGGTCAGTTGAACGTTACCGTCGGCGAATCCATGCGGAAGAAACGTTAAAAATAAGATACCTATCTCCTCTTATCTCTTCTCTCTGCGTTCTCTGCGCCTCTGCGGTTCGTTAAATAGGAAGTAGGTTGGATTTCATTACCTCAACCCAACCTACAATTATTCCAAACTAAAGACATAGGACAAATTATTACTGATTGACAGATGTACAGCCTCAACCCAAACCCGTAAACTAATCTAGTTGCCAATTAGCGAGAAATAAACCGCATGTCCAATCCCGCAGATGAATCCAAAGCCATTGTTTTAAGACGCCTGCGCCAATTGACCGATGTACTCGATAATGCCGTTGCGATTCCCGGTACAAACTATCGCGTTGGTATCGATCCGCTTTTGGGATTGCTTCCAGGCGGAGGAGATACCCTGGGAGCAATTCTTTCAGCTTACATCGTACTGCAAGCCGCGCAGCTTGGCGCACCGCGACCAACTTTGGTGCGAATGGTCTGGAATATTCTATTGGACTCTCTCGTAGGAACGATACCCCTGTTGGGAGATTTTGTCGATGTCGCCTGGAAAGCTAACAGCAAAAATATGGCTTTGCTGGAAGCGCACATGCGTTCCCCCTACAATCGTCAAAAAGCAGACACCTGGTTTATCTATCTGCTTTTAGGTGGAGTAATTTTGGTGGCGATCGCTATATCATTTACCGGGGTCTTCATCCTCACCCAACTGTTCAAACTTGTCACAGGAACCTAACAACCAATTACCAATTACCAATTAGCAATTAGCAATCATGAAAGATTGGTGGCAAAGTACCTTTCCCAAAGGTCGTCAAACTTTAACGATTAACGACGCCAGCGGCTATCCAGTTCAAATTGCTTATGGCGAAAAAGGAAGGGTAAAACCTTTATTTTTAATGCACGGCATCGGTAGCTGGAGTTACAATTGGCGTTACTGTATCGACCCGCTGTCGCAACATTTCCGCGTTATTTGTTTTGATGCCAAAGGACACGGTTTTTCTGATAAACCCGAATATTCAGAACAAATTGGTCATCAAATTATTGAAACAAAGCGCATAATTGAATCTTTATGCAACGAACCCGCTATCGTTGTTGCCCACTCCTTGGGAGCATTGGTAGCCCTGGGAGTTGCAGCAAAATATCCAGAACTATTCGCTAGTTTAATTGCGATAAACGTACCGATTTTTCCCGAAAAATTACCGAATAGCGGGATGCGTTTGTTGTCAGATTTTCCGTTAGATTTAATTCGGATTTGTGATAGTTGGCGAATGGCAAAATTATTGGCACCCTTATTTTGGACATCCGTAGCAATCGGGTTGCGTGAAGTTTTAGCCAATCCGGATAAAATTACGTTTGAAGAAGTTTACTGGGCGAGTTACCCGTATCTTGAATTTCCCAATGGAATTACTAAATTTGCCGAAGAGTTACAACAATCGGCAAAGCAAATTGAACGGTTGCTTAAAAATGAATGGAACATTATTAGTAAGCTGGAAAATAATTTAGCAAAAATAACTTTTCCGACGTTGATTTTGTGGGGGGAACAAGATAATTGGTTTTCCGTTAAAAATGGCGAAAAATTGCACGCATGCTTACCCAGTTCCAGGTTAAAAATCATCTCGAATTGCGGACACGATGCTGCGGCGGAGAGTCCAAAGGCGCTGAATGCAGCCATTATTGAGTTTCTGCGGGATACGGGTGTTGTCGGGCTAGCATGAGGTTCGTATCAGAGTGGAATATACTCGATTCTGTCTCTATATTCGTTTTCAAAAGATGCCCCTGCAATAGTAACCAGTTCATCAATTACGCGCCCCATTTCTGCTTTAAAACGAAGTACCAAAATTCCTGGTACGTGACGATTTTGGGCTAGATGATCTGCTAAATGTACGGGCATAGAACGGCGGTTATTAGTAACAAGTACAAAATTGTTTTGCTCACACCAGAGCAATATTTCAGGATCTTGCGTGCCTTTAGGCGGGACTCCCGGATCTCCTACTATCCAAACAATTAAATCGGGTTGACGATTCAATAACTGCTCCCGATAGGCAGGAGCCATATTTTCATCTATCAAATACTTAATTGTCATGCCTGGAGTTGCTCAACCCTTTTTTCTGCTGCTTTTTCTGCTTTCAATTGACGTAGTTTGATTGCAAAAGGCGATGGATTTTGATCGTATTCAGCTTCAGCTTTGAGGCAGTATTCTAACCAATCTCCTACATATTTTCCGACAGTCTCCCGATTTTCTAGATAGTAAAGAATTGTGGCATAAACTTGAGCCAGCGTTACAGTGTGAAACTGCTGGGCTATTGCTTCAGGATCTTTGCCACAATGAATGTATTCGTAAAGAATATGCTCGATGCCAATGCGAGTTCCTTTAACTCGAATATCTTCTGGGCTAAGAAAGTCAAAATAATCTTCTAGTTTCATTGTTATCAATCCTCTGTGGTAAAAAATTATTTGATCCAATCCTGTAAATTTTCATTAGGAACCGCTTCTGAAGGTGTTGCAACCTTGTCTGGTTTCGTTCCTTGGCGAATCTTCTCTAGTTGGCTTGGGTGTACCCATTCACTAGCTTCGTTTATTCTGTAAATGTTGCTGCGCCCAGTTCTTTCTACACTCAAGATATTTGCTTGACAAAGAGTTTTCAGCGCCTGCATTACCTTTCGCTGGTTTATGCCGCAGAAATCTGCTATGTTTTTCTGCTTTTCAAAACAACCTCTGTCGGTGGAAGCTCTACGCGCTATATGAGCTAGTACGCGAAATTCGTAAACATCCAAACCGTAGTCATCTAGGTAGGGACGCACAAAAATCGCTGTTTTAAGCCTTTTACGATCTTGTGGAAGCTTCCATTTGTTGGCGTCGCCTGATTTTGGCTTCTTTCGAGGGTTTGCTTTTTGTGACATAGTACTCTACTTTTTTTGCAATTTACTGATTTATCCCGTTAACCCACTTTTTTTGTAAATAAATGTAAATTTTTATGTAGTTTTTTGTGCGTTTGAGGCTGTCAGTGGCGTTCCCTTTTACTTGACTAGCTTTAATTGACCTCCTTAATTGTATTCCTTAACTCTGAGCTGTACAATAGCTTTTTCCTAGTTTATTTAAGCTTTTTGGCCTATCTGATATGTTGTTTAACAACATATCTGCCATATAGTTAAATAACTAACTTGCTCGGTATTTAACAGCATAGCAGCAATGATGCCAAAAAACATATCTGACATGATGTAAAGCAGCTAGACTGTCATGTACTAAAACAGCATACCAATGGGGTTGGACACTTTAATCTGTAAGGGTTACAGTAAAAAAACAAACCGATTACCAAACTTCGTTGCAGTCGTCGAGTGATTCCCTCACGGGCAAACAAAAACTCCCGACTCCAACCATAGAGGGGAACCGGGAAGCAGTTAATAAAACATCAACACCATTATGAATCGTCAAACTCTGAAAACACAAGGTTCTGCACAGCCAATCGACAACATACGTGCTGCCAAAGAACTTGCTGATGCGTATGGCATAGAAGTGCTGGAGCGCTTGATACGGCTTGCTGAAAGCGATCGCAACCTGCTGCATAACCAACCAACCCCCGCAAAAGAAGACATTTTACAGGAGGTAGAAACTGCCGGGTTCGAGCTGAATCCCTGGTTAGAAGACTTGATCTTAGATGCCGATGTGAAAGTGGTTCGGGATGCGATCGCTGTAGTCAAGGAAAATCGCCGTCGCGGAATAACTGTGTGGAACCCTGAAGGACTGTTGGTAAGCGCTATCCGAAACCAATGGAAGCCTAATATTCCATTATAAACTTTTACTTATTAAGTAAACCGATGTATGCGATCGCAAGGGCGAGTAGTCGCGCTGGCGATCGCTTCCCCCCATCCCCAAAACATGGGATAATCTGAATCTACACAAACTCTACAAATAGGGCGGACATTGCATACCCTATACTACTGGTAGCGTTTCACTGTTCCCCCTGCGGCTATGGTTCAATCTCCCAAGTCTGGCAACGGTTTTGCATCTGCCCTCGAAGGGCTAGGCGATCTTACGTTTCAACTACCCGATCCGGAAGACGATCAAATTTCGGACGATCTGTTTCAGCAACAGGTAGAAAATGCTTGGTTAGTGTGCGATCGCTTCGACTTGCAAACGGATATCTGGCGCGGGAAAATATTACGCGCGGTGCGCGATCGCGAGAAAAAAACCGGCGACGGTAGAGGCACGGGGTTTCTTAATTGGCTGAAAAACCGCGAAATTGGCAAAAGTCAGGCTTATTCTTTAATCGAACTCGCCAATAGTGCCGATACTTTGTTGAAAGAGGGACATTTAGATCCGACGGCGATTAAAAATTTCAGCAAGCGCGCATTTGTCGAAACGGCTAAATCTTCTCCAGAAATTCAACAATTGGTAGCGGATGCGGCACAAAAAGGCGATCGCATTACCAGGCGGGAAGTAAGGCAATTGACGGATGAATGGACGGCGATGTCTTCCGAATTAATCCCCGATGAAGTGAAAGAAAAAGCCGCAGATCGTTCTATTCCCTCTCGCTACCTCGCCCCCCTGGTAAAAGAGTTAGAAAAATTACCCGACTCTCACGTCAGCGCCTTGCAAGTGGATGTGGCAACAAATCCGACTGTAGATACTCTGAAACAAGCAACTACAGATGCGCGCAATTTAGCTAAATATCTCGATGCGGCGGCGCAAGTGCAAGCAATTAATCAATCTTCCGTTGATGTGGAAATGGCGCTATCGGAAGCGATGCGTTTGGGTTGTTTAAATACGGCTTCCGACTTAGTAAAACAAGCCGCGCAGTTGGAACAAAGTATCGCCAAACTGTATACAACTTGGAAGCGTTTGGGCAGTTTGGCAGATAGGTTGTATGTGGATACGGGGGCGAGTACGCCTAACTTGCGATCGCTGATTACTTGCATCGAACGCCTCTCTGGTGAGGTAATAGAAGTACCCCTTGATGATATGGGCGATCGCACTGTGCGTTTGCGAATTCTTTCTGATTCATAATTACCCGCTCTTTTGGGGCACGGCAACCTTTATCTAATAACGTTAATCGTGCCCTGCCCCTACGGGATGATAATGAGCGATCGCACTGTGGGTTTGCGAATTCTTTCTGATATCATGTCCGTTGAATTGCCCATAATCAAAAAACCTCACCCCGTCGTTGCGTAGGGACACGGCATCAAAGATTTATCGGACAAACAGATAACATTAATAATGCCGTGTCCCGGCTTTTGATCGTGGGTAATCAACCGGACATAATATTAGGGGCGATCGGATCTGTAGGGACACGGCAACCTAAATATCTCGGTTAATCTAATAACGTTAATCGTGCCGTGTCCCTACGCCTGGGATCTGTGGTTGAATCTAATAACGCGATCGAAAACCTAAATCCTGCCCTACTTCGGCACCGACCAAGAACGCACCTCACCCAAAGTAACCGGCATCGGATCTCTAACATCAATCGTAAACCGAAATACCTTCTTCGCCCTCCGACTATTTTCCGGATCAAAAAACTTCAATTTCACATCCCAACAATCG
>NZ_JBHFNP010000237.1:0-3485 GCF_041929235.1 Microseira sp. BLCC-F43 | reverse complement strand
AGCGGTGGGTTTGGTTATTCACAGGTTTTGATGACTTCTTACCATCAAAACTCCCCACTTATGCCTGTCAGCCTTATTTGGTCATTCCAAGTGTGTCGCTGTTTATCGATAGTTTATGCTAGTTCACCTTTAGAAGAATCCGTGGGGGGACCGTTTCGTTACCTACTAGGTCGTTCGTGAGGGTGAGGGGACTCAGATGAGTCTTTTACATGAGGGTAAGGACTGTGAATCCCTTAGTGGAGTATGCCCCACGGAACAGATGACCTTTTCAGGTCGCACAAGAAGGGACTTGCCCATCTAATCGCAGGTTAGTTTTTTCGGTCGCCTGTAAGCACGCCGCCAGCAGGAGCGGTTGGGCACCCGACCATGCAATATTTGCTTTGTCTACTTGGAGCAGGTTGTTTTCTACAAATCTTGCCAAAAACGCAGAATAAGTAGAGACGTTACATGTAACGTCTCTACTCTGACAAAGAACTCCACATTCACATTTGTGGACTCTAGTCCGAATACTTTTCTTTTTTACTCGTTCGCACTGATGGCAAGTTTGAGATAGTTTAGTCTTAGATGTGGAGAATTCAACGACAAAAGCGCCAGCACTTTGGGCCAAGGGTTTTAAGCGAGCTACGAACTCTCTAGGGAAGCGAAGACCAACAGATTTTCCAAATAGTTTTTGAAAAGCTTTATAGTCAAGCTTTTCTAACTTGATTGTGCTTAAGAGTCTTAGAATTTCATGAACCAGCCTCCCGTGTAATGACTTGCGATGCGCCGCCAGCTTTCTTTCGAGGTTGGCCTTAGCCCTCCTCGTTGAACGATAAGTTTTAGAATCGTTCCACTTTTTGCAACCTTTTTTGACAGTTCATTTTTTCTTTTTCCCTTTGCTGTCAACAAAGTCGGCGTTATAATTATCTGGATTATTAGCTCTCCTCGATCTCTCCATCCGTCGCTGCAATCGGCGTATCTGTTTTTCGACAGACTTTAGTGAGGGAGTAAATAAGTCTAATTTAGCCGAACTTTCTGCGACAATCGCTATTGTTGACGGCCGTAGATCCAATCCAACCACTCCAGAACCAATCAGGTTTTTAGGCTTGCTAAAAGGCTTGCCTTCAGAAATTAATTGAGCATAATAACGAGTCTTGCTGTTTAAACGTCGGCGAACCAGTCGCACGTATTTAACTCGACTGCCGAGTCCATGAAGAATCACTGGATCGTTATCTTGGAGATAGGGTTGGAGCTTAAGTTTCCCCCACACCAATTGTTCTTGGTGCCACCTGCTCCCGGTTGTATTCACTTTCCCTTCTAAAGAATCTAGTTGATTCTTGCTTTTAAACCTAACCTTCAAAGCGATGCCCTTGGCGACTTTTTGGGACGCATTGAACGCGCGAGTTGCGCGCCTTCTGAGCTGTATTTGAATCTATATGCTCGCCTATCCAGGAGCGCCTGATGATAGTAGCAAAGGCGTGCAAGCTGTACTCGTCGTAACCGCAGGCGGCGTTTGCGAAGGCATTAGCCTTCTGCCTCTCTTTTTTATTCGATTTAACCTTCCTGGCTGATTGGTATAGTTTTGATTCCTTGACCAATCTTAAACGCCGCATTGCCTCGCCCTAGCAGGCATTGTAAAGCTGTCTGCCAGCCTCAAACCTACACAATAAAACCCTCTCATCTGTAGCCGATACTACCAACGGTATTTCGGTTACAAATGAAATGGTTTTTGTTTTGCTTGAAGCTGTTTTGGCTACCATATAAATTGTGGATTTTGTAATATCATAACATACAATATTGACTGGGATTAAAATCGCTGTAGCACATCCGACCCATGTCTTTAGCCCGGAGGCAGACCTGCGCGTTTTTGGTGAGGCGAACCGCCGCCAGGGATGGCAGCGCATTTCCCTTGCCTGACGAGGACTTGGAATTCATCAGGAAACTGGAAGAAAACCTCACCAGACGCGGCATCACGTCGCCATCGAAGGAAAAGGTGTGATGCGGTAATTTTTGGCGTTCGCGCAAGCTAGGGTATGCATATCGCTCTTCTAATGGCTTCTCGCACTACGATCGCGCCAACCTGTCAAAAATCTCGACGCTCAAGCAGAGATTTACCTTCAATAAAGCGCACATCCTCTTCTGTTCCGCCATACCACTGCCAAGACTGACCCCGTTTTAAACCAGACCAAGTGAGGTGTGCGGCAGGCAGGTGTCCGAGTGGTGCAGTTGTAGCAAAAGTCAGTTGAGAATAGTTTAACCAAGTTCCAGACTGTCGCCAACCAATGCGATCGCCAAACTTAAAGTAATTATTTCCCACACTTTGCCAAATCTGCTTTTGAATACTAAAACCAAATTTTCCTTGAGAATATTGCTCCCACAATTTCTCAATAATTCGTAATTCTGAAGTGGGAAATCTTTGCAAGTCTTCTACTCGCAATCCACCGGCTTTTTCCCGATGTACTACTTTAAGCATTGCTGCTGATGTTTCCCAGTCAGCTTCCAACCACTTCCCGGCTGCCAAATTGTCGCGCAACTGGTTATAAATTACGGGAATATAATCTTTTAAAGCATCTCTGACGCTGGGTTCCGTTCTTTCCTTAAGCAGTAAATAAGCTTTCCACTGCATCTCGCTCTCTGGGTCGTTGAGAGCTTGAATCAGTAAGTTTAAGCCATTTTGTCCATATTTGAGAGCTTCTTTGAGGGCAGCGATTTTCGATTCCAGGGAACCACTCGCCATCCGCCTCTTTACTCCTGACAAACCGCCCAAGACGGCACCACTCAACGGCGGAGGATTTTGACCGCCAATCACCGCATCGTAGTGTCTAGGCTGATTTAAATCATCTGACATAAATGGCTTTTCCTTCACAATTGTGCGCTGTTGGCAGAAGCGTTTTCTAGCTTTTTAGCAATCTAGGGTATTCTCTAACTCCCAAGGGGTGATAAAAGTGCTGTAATCGTGCCATTCCTGGTGCTTCAGCTTTAAATATGAAGCGACAAACTCCTGACCGAGAAACTGGGATAGCACAGTATTCCCTTCCAAACATCGCAGCGCATCGAGCAAGTTGGTCGGTAACAGTTTAACAGTTCCTGGTGGTAGTGGATTGGTGTAAGTATTATTGTCATAACGCGGCGCTGGGTTGCGTTTTTGTTCGATGCCATCAAGACCGACTGCAATTAAAGCAGCAGGCAAGAGGTAGGGATTTGCCGCCCCATCAGCGAGGCGTAACTCGAAGCGCCCCGCATCGGGAATGCGGATGGCATGAGTACGATTGTTGCCAGCGTAGCTAATCGTGTTAGGCGACCAGGTAGCGCCTGAAGTTGTCACAGGTGCATGAATCCGCTTGTACGAGTTGACGGTAGGATTGTTGACATACTCCGTTAACCTAAGCATGGGAGTCACCCCCCATGCAAGGCTTCAGAACCGGACGTGAAAGTTTGCCTCACATCCAACTCCTCTCCAAATTGACCCTTGTCATGGGTACTACGTTGAGTAGAAAGGTTGCGCT
>NZ_JBHFNP010000236.1:0-10583 GCF_041929235.1 Microseira sp. BLCC-F43 | reverse complement strand
CGGCATTCTGCCATCTTTGGTACAAATCAAACCTTATTACACGCCGTGCCCCTGCATTGTACCTGTAACCCGATTCATCGATCCTTGTCGGGGCACGGCATTCTGCCATCTTTGGTACAAATCAAACCTTATTACACGCCGTGCCCCTGCATTGTACCTGTAACCCGATTCATCGATCCTTGTCGGGGCACGGCATTCTGCCATCTTTGGTACAAATCAAACGTTATTCTACGCCGTGCCCCTACCCGCAAACATTCCACCATCTTTGGTACAAATCAAACGTTATTCTACGCCGTGCCCCTACCCGCAAACATTCCACCATCTTTGGTACAAATCAAACGCGATCGCACGCCGTGCCCCTACCCGCAAACATTCCACCATCTTTGGTTGATACCAAACGTTATTACACGCCGCGCCCCTACCCGCAAACCTGCCAACCCATAAATTCAATTCCATAGGCAAGAACGGCTTTAGATTTTCTTTATAAATTGGCTCGTTTAAAACAGCGCAAAAAAGTAGTTCAAATTTTACAGAAAACCCTCTGGTGAAAATAGTTCAATAGACTGTGAACCACAAAGGGTGTAAGAAATATATGCAAATTTTAGGAGCAAGTAAATTTGACCAGTGCGCGCTCAACATGTCTTTGATTAATATTTGTAACCAAAACAGCTATGTGGGTCAAGAGATGCTAAAGATATACAACGCTTGGAAAGACGAGACAGGGGAAGCGATAAACAATCCTTGGTTAGAGTTACAACAATTTACCATCTACGTTCCCCATCCCGACCAAGAATATGAAGATATGACCTTAGAAGCAGGTCTGACAAAGGGTTACAACATCGAAGTCAAGCCGGTGCAAGATAGAAGTCAAGTGCCTTATAAAATTCCAGAAGGAGGACATTTCGTTGTAATAATGAAGCAAAAAGGACTGAATGCAGACTTTGCGATCGCCGCGACTGGGGTTTTCATTCGTCCTTTGGGAATTCTCAGTCTTGACATCATCGTTGACCAACAGAAAAACGAATATCAGTCCGTCGTAGTACTGCACCCAGTCATCAGGGACTACCCGTCAGGTTGGCAAGAAAAAGTGAAAATGTTTTTCAGCGGCAATATCAGAGGGAATGACCTGCCAAACTTAGTTGGACATGTTGACCAAGCGTTCAATCGCGACTATCGACCCCCCTCTTGGAATGAAGTTTACTTGTCAGCAAGTGGATTTAAAGGGTTTTGAAACAACAGGGGCGGGTAACGATAAAATTTCTCAATGTAGGGTGCGTTAACGAAGTGTAACGCACCGCGATCGCTGACGCCAAGATTCGCCCATGTAGGGTGCGTTAACGAAGTGTAACGCACCACGGCGATTGCATAAATCGCTGGTATAACCCGCCCCTACACCCTACCAATGAACAATCCCCTACCACCAGAATGCATCCTTCGCCCTGCGACCAAAGAAGATATTTGGACAATTCGGTTCTTGGTACTGAGTGCCAAACTTGACCCGACTCAGTTGCGCTATTCGCAATTTTGGCTAATTGAATGCGAGGGAAAAATCGTCGCTTGCGGACAGTTGCGCGGGTTTGCAGGGGCGCAAGAATTGGGGAGTTTAGTAGTAGCAAAAAATTGGCGCCATCGCGGTTTTGGCACCTATTTAACTCAGCATTTAATTAAGCAAGCAACCCAACCGCTTTATTTAGAATGTTTGGGTGAAAGACTCGTGCAATTTTATACCCGTTTGGGGTTTGTGCCTGTTGGTTGGCAAGATTTACCGCCATCTCTGAAATGGAAGTTTGGCATTACCCAATTCGGTAGTAAACTTTTGCCCTTTATTTCCGTAACAATTATGCAGTATCGAGGAGCTGCTCTAAGTAATGCGGTGCTACAGTAGCAATAAGCACCCCTAGAAAATATACTGAGTCAATCCTGTGACATCTTCAGCGTTCAACCTGAGACTGCAACAGTTGGAAACCAACATTGCTCAAACCTTTACTCTGCTAAATGAGTTCGAGATCGAGTTGCGTGACGAAGATCACCCCGGAATCAGGAGCAAATATCGTCGCCGAATTGAGCAGTTGCGGGAATTACTGACTCGCCATCAGCAGGAATACGACGAATTACAGAAGCAGGTGACTGGCGAGGCGCCTGCAAAGATGCAAGATGTTGCTACAGAATTGCAGCAGGTTAACGCCAAGCTCAACACTCTGGGCAACATGGTATTAAGTAGTTATGTCGAGTTGCGTCGAACCTTGCTAGCTCGTTATGCTGCAACTGAGCGAAGCATCGTTGCGGCAATCGCCAAGCAACTCAACCAAAACCAGCTGGTTACTGTGCAAGCGATGTTAGATGCTTTGGAAACCAATCGCATTTCAGAGGCAGAAATACAGCAGTTGCTCGCTGGCATTCAGGAAATGCTAGCTGTGGTAGAAGCGAAAAAGCTAGCTTTGCCTCCCGCAGTTGCCGAGGTGATTAATCATCCTGCGTTTGATGCCAAGCATAAACTCAAGGTTTCCATACCCATCATTCCTTTTCTACTCGATTATGAAGGAGAATTGGAATTGGCAGCTGGTTTCAACTTGAAAGCAGCTTGGGAGCGTTGGATAGCAAAGTCTCGGAGAAACTAGGTAGTCGCTTGTGGATTCGCGTCAGCAACGTAAAAGTCAACTGGAAAACTTACTGATTCAAACCTACGAACAGCTCAACAATTGTGAGCAGGAATTGCTCTTGGAAGACAATCCACAGCGTAAAGGAAAGTTAGAACATCAAATCAATGATTTCAGAAAGCACATTGATGCTTGGCAAAAAGAGCTAGCGACTCTCGCAGCAGAACTGAAATCCCTAGATGAGTCAGACAGCAATCTTGATATTGATGCTTTGGTGCAACGGACACTATCGCTCCAAGTATCTCCAGATAAGCTGCAACAATTAAACCAGGCACTTGAAACAATTCCGTCAGTAATCCAAAAAAAAGAAGAGCTTAAACAGAAGGAAATTGAAAAACTAATCACCGAACAAGCTGAGAAGGAGTTTCAGGAAGCTGAGCAGGCGTTTAAGGAAGTTTTTAATCAAGTACAGCAAACTTTTGAGCAGGTATTCAACCAAGTAGAACAGATGTCTGAGAAAGAAAAGTTTGCTCTTGAAAATACAGAGCAGATGTTTAATCAAGCTAAGCAGAGTTTTGAGAATGCACTGCTGAATCTTAATCAAGCTAAACAGAGGTTTCAGAATGCAGGGCGGGTGCTTCAGGAAGTGCAGAAGTCTAAGAAAGAAGAGTGGCGTATTAAGAAAGAAGAGCAGCATTTTAAGGAACAAGAGTGGCATTTAAAAAATGCCCAGCTGTTGTATAATGAAGCGCAGCCGACATTTCAGGCAGAAAAGCAGAGATTTGCTCCTGAAATCAACTTACTAGAACGGGCATTTAAAGAAGCAAGAGAGCGGGGTTTTAAACAAATTTACAACAATAGCAATAAAATAGTTATTTTAATTTTTAAGTGGCTGATGATTCTTCATTTAAAAGTTTCTAACACTTTTTGGCAATATCTGGATTTTATTAGTTTAGTATTATTTATAAACAAAAGTCAGGCAATGATTGCTAATTTTCCTAATTTCAAGCAGATTGACCTTAATAAGAACGCTAAAGAAGAAATAAAGAAGTTTTTAATAAATGAAGCTATTATAAAAATAATGAGCCGTTTACCGATTAATGATTCTGAACGGGAGGCATTTGAAAAAAAATTAGAAAACCAAAGTATGGGGATAGAAAAGAAAGCCAAGTTACTGGCAAATGAAGATTTTGTCCGCAATTTTTACAAAAACAAAGTGCCCCCGCCCCTGAGTATGGAATTGAAGGTAAAGTTACTAGCAGGGGATATGAATTTACCTAGTGAACTAATCCAGAAAATTTTTGACGTTGAGGCAGTTGCTCCTGATGTTTTTATCAATATCTGTTCGCACCTAAATCTGGAGTGGCGGAAGATTCTGGATGTTGATTTTTTGAGGGTAGTTGTCGAATTTGTCCCCCAGGTGCGCTCGCAGCGCCACAAAAAAATTAAAGACCAGTGTGCGACTATGCGGATGCTGGACATTTCCCAACCAATTTCTATATCAAATATCTACACTGATGTTTATATCCTCGAAGAGATCGCCTGTCAGCAATGGCGAGATATTTCTGACTTAGCGCAAGACTTTAACCCTGATTCAGATGACTTTGATCGACTAGGGTTGAGTAAACGTCACCAGCGAATACCAGGACCAGAAGCTGTATCGCAGCACAAAAAATTGATGGTTCTGGGAAAACCGGGTTCAGGTAAAACCACCTTTTTGCAGTGGATAGCAGTTCAATGTAATGACGATGAATGCGAGTTTTTATCAAACCTTGTCCCGATTTTTATTAGACTGAGAAACTTCGCTGAAGATACCAGCAGAGATAACAGCGAGTCCAAGCTATGGAACTACATTCACCAAGAATTTGTCAGTTGTGGCATTTCAGAGCAATCGATTACTGAAAAGATACTCGATTATGGAAAAGCGCTGATTTTGCTGGATGGTTTGGATGAAGTTCCAGAAAAAGATGGAGATGAAGTTATTACGCAAATCCGTCGCTTTGCTGAGAAGTATTTCAAAAATCAATTTATTATTACCTGCCGCATCGCCGCACAGAAATATAAATTTCAGGAATTCACCGATGTTGAGGTAGCAGACTTTAATCAAGAGCAAGTCGAACCCTTCGCCAAGAAGTGGTTTGTGGCAGTTTCCAGAAATAACCGACAAGCTGGGGAAGCTATAGCACAGCAATTTCTTGAAAAGCTCAGGTTACCAGAAAATCAGCAAATTCGAGAACTCGCAGTCACACCAATCTTGCTAAATCTAACTTGTTTAGTTTTCCAAGCTAAAAGAGAATTCCCTTCAAAACGTTTCAAGTTATATCAGCAAGGACTCGACATTCTGCTCGTGAGATGGGATGAATCTAGGGGTATTAAACGAGATGAAGTATATCGGGATTTACATTTAGATCGAAAAAAAGCGCTTCTGTGTCATGTAGCTGCTATCACTTTTGAGAACAGCCGTTATTTCTTTGACCAAAGTGAAGTTGAGAGATATATTGCTGACTATCTTCGTACTTTACATAGTGACCAAACTGACCCAACAATATTGCGACGGGATAGTGAGGTGGTGCTAAAATCTATTGAGGCACAACATGGGTTATTAATAGAGCGAGCGCGAGAGGTTTATTCTTTTTCACATTTAACTTTTCAAGAATATTTGACTGCTCAAGCGTTTATTAACAGTTTTACTTCACAACCTTTGGAAAAGTCCGTTAGGAATCTAACCCAAAAAACTTGGCGTGAAGTTTTTTTATTAGCAGCAAGTCAGATAGAAGATGCTCATCTGTTATTGATGAAACAAAAAATTGATGCCTTGGCAGCTTCCGAGCAGAAATTGCAGCATTTTATGAATTGGGTCATAGTGCAGCAAAAATCTTTTGCCTTTGAGTTTACCTACAATTTAGCAGCTTTAGCAGCAATCCGGAAATTTTACTTTGATGTCTATTTTACGAGTAAAACTGTCCTGGCAAATAATAGAGATAGTAATTTACTTGCCAAGGAAATTTATTTGGCACTGAATCCGCACTTGCACAAATTAATAAGTCAGCAAAAGCGACTGCTTGATGCAGAAGATAAAAAAGCATTTTATCAATGGAGGGAGTCTAAAGGTAAGACTTGGTATAGAGATTTAGTCTCAACAATAGCTGTACGGCGGGATATGGGTGATAATTTTCAGGTGAGCAAATTGTATTACGATGCTAACAATTTATTGCTGGATTTCCTCGATCGCAGTCAAGTGTCTCCCGGAGTGCGACAGGAAATTGAGGAAACTTTATTATTACCCCTTAGCGAGATTGAGCAGGGAAAAAGTAATATGATGTCCGGTGGTATCGGTAGTGTATGGATGGCTAATTGCTAATTGCTAATTGCTAATTGCCTCCAGAGTTAGTGATTAGCTATTAAGCTGCTACACATTTAAATCCAATAAAGAGGCGGGCAAGATGCCCACCCCACAAGAAGAAGGGAAAATTTGACTCTCAAATTAGGTGCGTAGCAGGTTAGCAGTTACACAACGGTTGCCTAAGGACATGATATGAGAGATGATCGGGGTATCGATCGCATTTACCTGCCAAAGATATCCAGTAAAGGCGGGTTTAGATAAACTTTGTGTAGGGGGTAGGGCTTTTTGGTCAGGACTTAGGCAAAGAAACTAAGGGCGATCCGAAAAATCGTTGGTTTGGAAACGAGACATCGACTCTTCACCAAAGTTTCTTTTCTCGTCGTGCGTCAGTCCTGTTGGTGAAACCCGCCGCTACAAACCAAACTGGAGAACTACGCTTTGGATTTAAAACAACGTTTGCAAAATCATCTGACTCAAATAGTATGCAATCGCGACCCCTACTTCGCCGCCTCTGGACATTTTTTCGTCCAGCAATACATCCGCGAACAGATGCAACAATGGGGAACAGTAGAAACCCACTCATTCACCGTCGGCGGCAAAACCCATGATAATTTAATCCTCAATTTACCCCCCAAGCATTCGCAAGAGTCTGGGAACCAGGGGAATCACATCCTCAATTTACCCCCCAAGCATTCGCAAGAGTCTGGGAACCAGGGGAATCACATCCTCAATTTACCCCCCAAGCATTCGCAAGAGTCTGGGAAAGAGGGGAATCACATCCTCAATTTACCCCCCAAGCATTCGCAAGAGTCTGGGAACCAGGGGAATCACATCCTCAATTTACCCCCCTTAAATAAGGGGGGCAAGGGGGGATCTCCGATTTTAATTGGCGCACATTACGACGCCGTACCTGGAACTCCCGGTGCGGATGACAACGCTACAGGTGTCGCCGTATTGTTAGAATTAGCACGAGCATTTGCTGCACAACCGGCAAAATACCCAATGCGACTGGTAGCGTTTGATATGGAAGAGTACGGTTTATTAGGAAGTACTCAATACGCGGAAGATTTAAAGCAACAACGACAATCGCTGCGGTTAATGCTGTCTTTAGAAATGCTGGGTTATTGCGATTCTACCCCCGGTTCGCAACGCTACCCCGCGCCTTTAGAACGCTTTTACCCGAATACGGGTAATTTTATCGCTTTGGTTGGCAATTTAACGACGATTGGCGATTTAATTCAACTGCGAGGTACTATCCGCAAATCTGGTACGCCTTGCGAGTTGTTACCCGTACCAAATCGCGGTTTAATCGTACCCCAAACGCGCCTGGGCGATCATGCGCCGTTTTGGGATCGGGGTTACCCAGCGATGATGGTGACAGATACGGCGTTTATGCGAAATCCACATTACCATCAGGGGAGCGATCGCATTGACACCCTCGACTTAGATTTTCTCACGGGTGTCTGTCGCGGCTTAGAAGTCGGTATTCGGGGACTGTAATCAAAGTTTTAATGTCGCAAAAATAACTACAAGCGATAATCTAGAAATCCCTATGGGCTTTCGCTGTCTCACCAGCAGCACGTACCCTCGTACAATTGGAATCGCTTGCAATGCAGTACCAAGAACATCTTCCCTTGTCTGAAGTATCTCCTCCAGTCGCACCGAAGCATCCGCAGGTGCTTTCGCTACACGGTGACGATCGCATCGATAATTATTTTTGGCTGCGCGATCGCACTAACCCCGATGTCATCGCCTACCTGGAGGCGGAAAATGCCTACACTAAAACCATGATGCAGCATACCGAACCGCTGCAAGCAACTCTCTACAACGAGATGCTTTCTCGCATCCAGGAAACCGATCTATCGGTTCCCTATCGCAAAGGTGATTATTATTACTACAGTCGCACCGAAGAAGCGAAAGCATATCCCATACACTGTCGCAAGCGAGGCAGTCTGGATGCACCGGAAGAAGTATTACTCGATGAAAACTTGCTCGCAGAAGGAGAAGAGTACTTCGAGTTAGGGGTATTTGCAATTAGTCCCGATCAGCGACTTTTGGCATATTCCGTCGATACCAATGGTTCGGAATTGTACACTTTGTATTTCCTCGATCTGGTTACCCGCGAACTTTATCCAGAAAGTATCCCGGAAACCGAATATTCCCTCGCTTGGGGGAACTACAATCAAACGGTATTTTACACCAAAGTAGACGAGGCTCATCGCCCGTTTAAGCTGTTTCGCCATATATTGGGGACTCCGGTAACGGAAGATGTTTTGGTTTACCACGAAACCGACGAATCCTTTAATTTGAGGGTGTATAAAACCCGCAGCGAAGCTTACATTTTGATGCATCTGGGAAGCAATGTCACCTCAGAAGTTCACTTTCTCGATGCCAACAGTCCGAGGGAATCTTTTCAGGTTATTGCTGAGCGATCGCATCTGGTTGAATACTCGGTAGAACACCACGGCGACTACTTTTATATCACCACGAACGAAGATGCAATCAATTTCAAATTGATGCGAACTCCAACGACCAATCCTACTAAGGAAAACTGGGAAACGGTTATTCCCCACCGGGAAGACGTTTTTCTCTCCAATGTCAGTGCTTTTTCCCACCATTTGGTTATCTCCGAACGCGAGTCTGGATTACCTAAAGTCCGGGTGCGCCAACTTTCCACCGGCAATGAACATTACATCGCATTTGCCGAACCAACCTACGAAGTTTATGAAGGAGCAAATGCCGAATTCAATACCAATATTTTGCGGTTTAACTATACTTCGCTGGTGACTCCAAATTCGGTATTTGACTACAACATGGATACGACTGAACGCGAGTTAAAAAAGGAAACTCCGGTTTTGGGAGGGTACGATCGCACCCAATATGTCAGTCAACGACTCAATGCGATCGCTCCCGATGGTACTCCCGTTCCCCTCTCCCTCGTCTACAAACAGGGTATTGAACCCAACGGCGCTAACGCTTTACTATTGACAGGATACGGTGCTTATGGTATAGAAGAGCCGGATTCTTTTTCATCGACTCGACTAGCGCTGCTAAATCGGGGGGTGGTGGTAGCGATCGCGCACATTCGCGGCGGCGCGGAAATGGGACGCAAGTGGTACGAAGATGGTAAGTTTCTCAAGAAAAAGAATACCTTTACCGACTTTATCGCCTGCGCCGAACATTTAATTCAAGCAAAATGGACTTCCCCAGAATACCTCGCGATCGAGGGCGGTAGTGCAGGCGGACTGTTGATGGGTGCAGTCGTCAACATGCGTCCGGATCTGTTTAAAGCAGTCGTCGCTAACGTACCCTTCGTCGATGTCGTCACCACCATGTTAGATGCTTCCTTGCCCCTGACTGCGATCGAATGGGACGAATGGGGTAACCCAGAGGATAAAACCTTCTACGACTACATGAAGTCCTACTCTCCCTACGACAACGTTGAGGCGAAAGATTACCCAGCAATGCTAATCACCGCTGGTTTAAATGACCCCCGCGTTGCCTACTGGGAACCCGCCAAATGGACAGCCAAACTGCGCCAATTGAAAACGGATAATAACCTATTGCTGCTCAAAACCAATATGGGTGCAGGACACGGCGGCGCATCGGGGCGCTACGAACGACTCAAGGAAATTGCCTTCGAGTACGCCTTTCTTTTGGAACAATGGGGTTTGAACCAAGGGTAATAATTTATACCATCTCCTCCCACATAAACATTTGACGATTGTAGGGACACGGCATTTAAAATATCTTGATCCAAACCAACAACGTTAATCTTGCCGTGCCCCTACCCGATGCGATCGCAATTTCACCATCTTCGGGGCACGGCATGCAAAAATCTTGAGAGAAACCAACAAGGTTAATCTTGTTCCCTACCCCGATTGATTGAAATTAATTTGTCGCAAAATGCAGCGTTAAGATACTCATGAATTCACCAGGTTTGGGGCCTGGTTGCAAAGGACTCCAATCCCCAACTTCCGCGACTTTCAGACGATAAAACTTGTGAATCATGCGGATAACGCCAAGGCGCGATCCGATTAACAGCAGTCGGACTGATTCCCTGTTGGAACTCGTTCGTTCACAAGTATCAATAGATACGCGAACATCAGGGTTTTCGTCGGGATCTATCAGAAAGTTTGTTTGCATATGGTTTTACCTGTACAGTGACGTTCCTATAGATCAAAGTATAGTCATCATATCGGATGACTGTCAACAATTTGGGTGGCGTTTACGAGTTCCTGCTCTTCTGACACGATTAGGAGCATGGGAAGAGCAGGAAAAGCCCTCAAACAGGTGCTAGAGACTTATGACATTAGCCAGTACAGTATCGCGGTGGCTTTGGGAATCGAACGCAATAGCGTGTATCGTTGGGTTCACGAAATCCGAGACCCTACCGCCGAGACGGTTGTAGAGATTGTCAAAGCGTTAGAAGGCATCAACCCAGCCGCCGCCGAAGCGTTTATCAAGCTCTATCTGGTTGATGCGCTTGAGAATAAAGAGTAGTGACAACTCCCACCGCTAACCGCAAGCGGTGTAGCGGGGGCTTCTTAAACTCACGAATAAGAGTTCTTGCTTCACGGGCTGTCCATTGACTAAGCCTTCACAAGCAGCAAACGGTTGTCCTACCGTCCGTTGAAAAACAT